>JAEXXS010000486.1 GCA_023451915.1 Pseudomonadota bacterium
TTCCGCTTCGTTCTCCGGCAATCGCATGGTTGGCTTCGTCATATAAATAGTATTCATGACCCAAAGTTGAAATGGGCACCAGCCCATCCGCGCCATATGTCGCAAGGTTCACGAAAAGACCGGCCCGCGTCACGCCCGTCACGCGGCCTTCATACTCGTCACCGAGATGCGAAGCGAGGAAATGGGCGATCAGCCGGTCCACGGTTTCGCGCTCGGCCAGCATGGCGCGGCGCTCGGTCGAGGAGATCAGCGCAGAGATTTCTTCAAGGCGCGCTTCCTCGTCGGTGGTGATGCCATCCTTGCCAAGCCGCAGCGCCTTGATCAGCGCGCGATGCACGATCAGGTCGGCATAACGGCGGATCGGTGAGGTGAAATGCGCATAACGGCGCAAATGCAGCCCGAAATGTCCGATATTGTCAGGGCTGTAAATCGCCTGGCTCTGCGTACGCAGCACGACCTGATTGACCAGTTCCTGATGATCAGTGTCCTCAACCGCCGACAGAATACGGTTGAACTGCGATGGTTGCAGCGGCCCGCCCTTGGCGAGGTTGAGATCAAGCGTGCGCAAAAACTCGCGCAGGCTTTCCTGCTTGGCCAAAGCCGGCTCGTCGTGGATGCGGAAGATCAAGGGCTGGCGATGATCTTCCAGCGTTTCAGCTGCCGCGACATTCGCCTGAATCATGAATTCTTCGATGAGCTTATGCGCATCAAGACGTTCCGGCACGATCACCTTGTCTACCTTGCCATCCGGCGTCAGCAGGATTTTCTTTTCAGGCAGATCGAGTTCCAGCGGCTCGCGGGCGTCGCGACCGCGCTTCAATACCGCATAAGCAGCCCAAAGCGGCTTCAATACACTGTCGAGGATCGGCGCTGTCTTGTCGTCCGTCGCGCCGTCGATGGCGGCTTGAGCCTGACCATAGGCGAGCTTCGCGGCAGAGCGCATCATGATGCGATGGAACTTGTGTGATTTCTTTCTGCCATCTGCGGCAAAAACCATCCGCACGGCCAAGGCCGGGCGATCTTCCAACTCACGCAGCGAACAGAGATTGTTCGATATGCGCTCCGGCAGCATTGGCACGACCCGGTCGGGGAAATAGACGGAATTGCCGCGCTTCAAAGCTTCGCGGTCCAGTGCCGAGCCGGGGCGAATATAGGCGGCCACGTCGGCAATCGCCACGATGACGATCTGGCCACCGGGGTTTTCCGGGTCCGTATCCGGCTCCGCATAGACCGCGTCGTCGTGATCCTTGGCGTCCGCCGGATCGATGGTGAGAAGAGGAACCGCGCGCCAGTCTTCCCGGCCATCCATCGTGGCGGGCTTGGCGCCTTCGGCTTCGCGGATCACTTCATCCGGGAAAACATGCGGAATTTCATGTTCATGAATGGCGATCATCGACAGCGCCTTTTCGCTATCGATGGAGCCAACCACCTGCCGGACTTTGCCCCGCGGCAATCCCTGACGGCGCGACGAGATCAGCTCGACTTCCACGAGATCGCCGCTTTGAGCGTTTTCCAGTTGAGCGGGGTCAAGCTGCACTTCGGCCTGCTTGCGATCCACCGGCTCCAGCCGCCATTCGCCATTGCCAAGCTTGCGCACGACACCCAGAACAGCATCGCTGCGGTGTTCCAGCCGCTTCATCACGCGCGCGGTATAATCCGGCCCGTCGCGGTCTTCATTGCGGAAAATCTTGGCGAGAACGCGGTCGCCGACACCAACTGCCGGACCGCCCTCGGACGCTTTGTTGAGCCGTGTGCGGCGCACCAGCACCACGGGCGGCTTGCCATAGGCGGCTTCATCCCATTCGGCTGGACGGGCGAGCAATCCGCCATCCTCGTCGCGTCCCGTTACATCCAAAACCGTGACGCTTGGCAGCGAGCCCGGGCGGGACAGCTTGCGCGCACGTTTTTCGACAAGGCCCTCATCAGCCAGTTCGCGCAGCAGGTCTTTCAGATAGACCCGCGCATCGCCCTTGATATTGAACGCCTTGGCCAGCTCGCGCTTTCCGGCCCGATCAGGATTTTCCTCGATATATTTGAGGACTTCCTCCCGCGTTGGCAAAAACGCATGCGGATCACCCGCATGCGCCTCCGATTTCGCCTGTGCTGCACGCCGTTCGGTCCGTGCGGATCGACCGGAATCGGGTTTGGAAAAACGACGTGCCAATTATTACTCCTCTGCCGCTGCGGCCTTCTTAGCCTTGGGAGCGGCTTTTGCCTTTGCAGGCGCTTTCTTTGCTGCCGGCTTTTTGGCTGCAGCTTTCTTTTCAGTGCTGGCCGCAGATTTGCGGGCAGGGGCCTTCTTGCCCTTGGACGAGCCAGCCTTTTCGGTAATCAGCGCCAGCGCTTCTTCCAGCGTGACACTTGCCGGGTCCTTGCCCTTTGGCAAAGTGGCATTAACCTTGCCCCAGTTGACATAAGGGCCATAGCGTCCGTCACGTACGGTGATCGAACCGCCATCCGGGTGGTCGCCAAGCGTTGCCAGCGCCGCAGGGGTCGAACGCCCGCGACCGCCCTTGGACTGCTTGTCCGCCAGCACGGCAACGGCGCGGTTGAGACCGACCGAGAAAACCTCTTCGGCATTTTCCAGATTGGCAAATGTGCCGTCATGGCTGACATAAGGCCCATAACGACCGATGCCCGCCGAAATCATCTTGCCGGTTTCCGGGTGCTGGCCAACATCGCGCGGCAGCGACAGCAGGGCCACGGCCTTTTCGTGGTCCACGGTTTCCAGCGTCCAGCCTTTCGGCAGGCTGGCGCGCTTGGCTTCCTTGCCGTCACCACGCTGGATATAGGGACCAAAACGACCAGTCCGCGCAGTGATTTCTTCACCCGTGAACGGATCCTTGCCGAGCGACTTCGGCTCGTCAGCCGCTGCGGCCTCGCCATTGGCTTCGCCGCCCAACTGACGGGTAAATTTGCACTCCGGATAGTTGGAGCAGCCGACAAACGCGCCATATTTGC
>JAEXXS010000240.1 GCA_023451915.1 Pseudomonadota bacterium
ACGCGGTCGATCGACAGATTTGGCTCGAAAGACTGACGGAACAGAAGCTGGTTGAAAGCGCCTTCCAGCTCGCGGCCCGATCCGGTGACGGTGCGGGCAACATGCGAGAGAATCTCGTCGCCAATGGTCAGGCTCGGATCTTCAATCTGTGCGGCGTTCAAACGGCGGCGCAGCATTTCAACCCGCATGTCGTAATCCGGTGCGGCCACTTCAAGCGCAACGCCGCCCTGCAGACGCGAACGGACGCGAACGTCGAGCGATTCCAGTTCCGATGGCGCACGGTCGGCTGCGACCACGACCTGCTTGGCGCTGTCGAGCAGCGTGTTCAGGAGATGGCAGAATTCGTGCTGAATGGACTTGCCCTGCAGGAACTGCATGTCGTCGATGACCAGAAGGTCGATGTCGCGCAGCTGTTCCTTGAAGGAAAGCGCATTGTTGTCACGGATCGCGGTCGCAAAGCGCCACATGAAATATTCAGCCGTCAGATAAACCACGCGGGCCTTTTCCTGCCGCTGCAGCGCTGCCGCTGCAATGGCCTGAAGAAGATGCGTCTTGCCGAGACCGACCGAGGCATGAATGAAAAGCGGGTTGAAACGCACGGCGCTGGAACCGGCTTCCGCAATGGTACGGGCGGCGGCAAGCGCCACACGATTCGATGCGCCATCGACGAAGCTGTCGAATGTGTAACGCGGGTCGAGCGGCGAACCGAGAATCGAGCCCGAAGCGGCAGCCGATTCTGCGACCACCGCAGAGCCGCGCTTGTCGCCGATATGCTGACCGGCAAAGGACTGGCCAACCGGGAACATCATCTTTTCACGCGGGGCCACGACGGGCTTGGCTTCCGCCGATTCCGTCGTTTCTGCGGGAGCAGTACTGCGAACCACGCGGTTCATGCCGCGCACCACAACTTCCACCTTCAGGATCTGCGCATTTTCTTCCTGCCAGAGTTCCGTCAGGAGTTCGGAATAATGATTGTTGATCCAGGAGCGCAGAAAAGCGGTGGGAACCGACAGGCGCACAATGCTCTTGGAAATATCGTCAAGTTTCAGCCGGCCGAACCAGCTCGAATAGATTTCGCTACCCACACGGGCTTTCAGCTTTGCCGTCAGGCGCTCGAAAGCCTCTTCGCTGACCGTAGCGTCCATGGTCGTCAGGCTCTTGTCATTGCCGGTAGCAGAAGATTCCTGGATACGGTTCGCATGTGCATCACCCATCGTTGCCGTCGCCTTGCCGCTCGTCATTGCCATCGCTCGCCTGCCTTCAATCCGTACGCGCCATTTTCCGGCGCTTGTCATTTTTTCCAGCTCGTCGTTCAAGAACTATCGTCCTATAAACGCCGGCGGTACTCATTCTTACACTCAGGCCCGCAAAACTCCGGGCCAAACACAAACTCAATCGAACCCGACAGGTCCCAAACCGAAATACTCCTTTCCGGTTACCCGCACACGACTCATACAACTGTTCACCGAAGGCTGATTGCCCGGAACCCCTTCCACGACAACCACTCAATTGCCCGCCATCTGTCCAAAACGACTTTCCGGTTAATGGCCAGTTAATGGCCCGGTCACTGAATGATAAGCAATCGCCTGAAAGAAAGAGGACCTTGGAGACCAGAAAATAGCGCCCGCGGATTGAATAATCCACGCTGACATTCGACAGCAATAAGCGCTAACTCCGGGCCGGTGGCCCACCCCTCTTGATGAGCTGACTTTAGCGAAGGGCTGCCGCAAAGAGCAAGCCTGACTTTGCCAGTTTTTTTTCATAAAACCCCTTGCATAGCGCGGTGCGGCAGACAGGGAATCGGACGCCAGCGAATTAACACCTTTGGATTCAAGGCATTTTCCATATGATCAAATTAGATGGTCCTGATCTGTTCTGCCTGAAAAATAAATTTTAAAATTCCGCTTGACTCAAACGGCCTTCCGAGTCCGACCTGACCCCTGTGGATAACTCCGTCAGAAATTGCGCAAATGATTGAAATTGCAATTGAAAATTACCCAATCATTGTTCTTGGAAATCTCGGAAACCGACCTTTTCACATTGAAAAAACTGCGAAAAAATTGCGACCTCTCCTTGCGCAGCAAACTGTCAGAAACCCCGAAAAAAGAAAACCCGGCTAACAATGAGCCGGGTTTCGAAATTTACATATAAAAACAGGCAGCAATTAGGCGTTGAGTGCCTTCACGCGCTTGGCAAGACGAGACACCTTGCGAGCAGCAGTGTTCTTGTGCACGACGCCCTTGGAGGCTGCGCGCATCAGTTCAGGCTCAGCAGCCTTGAATGCGACTTCGGCCGCCTGCTTGTCACCGCTCAGAAGAGCGTCTTCAAGCTTGCGGATGAAGGTGCGAACGCGCGAGCGGCGCGACTTGTTGATTTCGGTGCGGGCAGCGATCTTGCGCACTGCCTTCTTGGCCGAAGGAGTATTGGCCATAAATGCCTCTCTTTTTCTGTCAGCTAGCCAGGGGGCTTAAACCGCCGGGCACAAAACCTCTAGGGCAGCCGTAATCCCTTAGAAATCCCGGGAAGGCCGCCGATCCGTGGGCGGGCTTATAGATCAGCTTTGCCCGCACGTCAACGAGGATTCTGTCTCAACCGCCAATCAAAAAGCCGGATTTGCGCCTGCGCGCGGGCTTTTTGGCCAGTTCGGCCAGACTTCAAGCCGCATGGGGCAGCGTCAAACGCCACCCGATGGGCTGTCGGTCCTATCGATTCTTGAAGCTCGGCGTGCGCTTGTCGATGAAAGCGGCCATGCCTTCCTTCTGGTCTTCGGTTGCAAAAAGCGAATGGAACAGGCGGCGCTCATAGCGCAATCCTTCGCTCAATGTCATTTCATAGGTGCGGTT
>JAEXXS010000492.1 GCA_023451915.1 Pseudomonadota bacterium
TTGCCGGGGCAGTCGCCCTGCTTTTGTGGGCCACCCGCATGGTGCGAACCGGGGTAGAGCGCGCTTATGGCGACCGCCTGCGCAGACGCCTGCGCAACCAGATGCAGAACCCGCTTCTATCGGTCGCTTTTGGTCTGGTGCTTGCGGTTGCCCTGCAAAGCTCCACGGCGGTGACGCTTTTGGTCGGCTCCTTCGTGGGGTCGGGTTTCGTCAGCGGTGTCGCGGGACTGATGGCGGTGCGGGGCGGTGAACTCGGCTCGGCACTGGTCGTCAAGATCCTGAGCTATGACCTGACCATTCTCGTTCCACTCTGCCTTGTGATCGGCACCGGCATTTTCATGACCACCGAGCGCCGCGACTGGCGGCAGATCGGGCGCATTCTCGTCGGCATCGGCCTTTTGATCATGTCGCTGGAAATGACCGGACAGGCCACCGAACCCCTGCGCCAGAGCGAGCTTTTGCCGGTCATCGTCGATTATCTGTCGAGCGATCCGATCACCACCTATCTGCTGGCCGCGCTGATGACATGGCTGTTCCATTCCAGCGTTGCCGCCGTCATTTTGCTGACCACATTCGCATCGCGCGGCCTGATCGATCCGCAACTGGCCGTGGTCATGGTGCTCGGCGTCAATCTCGGTTCATCGATCATCGCGCCGATCCTCACCCGCAATGCTCCGCCTGAAACTCGCGTTGTGCCGCTCGGCAACCTCATGATGCGCGGTGCAGGTTCGCTGATCATGCTGGTGCTTTACGAGACCTTCAAGCCGTCGATTGCCTTTCTCGGCGCTGATCCCGTATCACAGGTGGTCAACGCGCATATCCTGTTCAACGTGATCGTCATGCTGGCCGGAATTCCGCTTTCCGGGCTAGTGCTGCGCACCACCGAAGCACTCGTCAAGATCAATGCGGACAAGAACCCGGCACCGGCGCAGCCGCTGGAAATGGAAGAATATAGCGCGCTCGACACAAGCGTGCTCAACCGCCCATCACAGGCTCTCGCCAATGCCACCCGCGAAGTGGTCGGTGTCTGTGACACCGTCGAGGTGATGCTGCGTCGGATCATCGATCTCTATGAAAAGCCGGATCAGGCCCGCATCAACGAACTGGCCGCGCTCGACGACCGTGTGGACAAGAAACATGCGGCGATCAAGCTTTATCTGACGCGGCTTGCCGCAAACGATCTCAACGAGTTCGAATCCTTGCGAATGCAGGAACTGCTTGGCGCCTGCGTGAAGCTCGAACAAGTGGGTGACATCATCGTGCGCAACATGCTGGCGCAGGTGCAGAAGAAGATGGATCACAAGCTGGAATTCACCGAGGAAGGCTGGGAGGAACTCAGCCACTTCCACGCCATGGTTCTGGCCAATGCGCATCTCGCCTTCAACGTGGTTGTCTCGCGGGATGGACGCACGGCGCGCCAGCTCGTTCAGGAAAAGGACCGCCTGCGCGAACTGGAGAAGCAGACGAGCCTGCGCCACTTCTCGCGTCTGCGCGAAGGCTCGACCCGCAGCATCGAGACCAGCACCATCCATCTCGATACGATCCGCGACCTGAAGCAGATCAATTCGCTTCTGGCTTCCATGGCCTATCCGGTGCTGGAAGAACAGGGCCTCTTAAGCGAAACGCGCCTCAAGACCGTCAAGCAGAGCTAACGTGCTTAAAACACAATATCGGCGGCGTTGACGGTTCGGCCACGGGTGCTTCCCGCACGGAATCCATTGAGCGTCTCATTGTGATGGGCGACGATATCGGCGAACTGCAAGCTCGCCGTATCGCCAGTCGTGTGCCCATCGGCAATTAACGTCACATCATAGCCGAGCGATATTGCGTGGCGCACCGCCGTGTCGACGCAGTATTCCGTCTGGCAACCGCCGATAACGAGATGGATGATCGCCAGTTCATTCAACCGGTCCTGAAGCACCGTTTCATGGAATGAATCGCAACTGGTCTTTTCAACCACGATGTCGTTTGCCTGCGGCGAAAGCTCGTGCCGGATCGCCCAACCCTGCGTGCCCTTTTCGAGCACATCCCCCGGTCCGCCGTCATGCTGCACGAGGATAACCGGAATCCCGGCAGCATGTGCCCTTGCCTTCACCATGCTTAATCGAGCGACAACATCATCCAGAGCGCGGTCAATCAGTGGCTGACGCTCAGGCGTGCCCATTCCGGCCACAATATCGTTTTGAACATCAATGATGAGCAGAGCTGTAGCCATGATAAACGATCTCGCTGAGTGATTTCGATTGCCCGCCATAACATCCGCATGGCTGATGAAACAAGAAGGCCCCGCTTTTGGCGAGGCCTTATACATTTCGTGTCGGAGCAGCGGTTTACTGCAAAAGCGATTTCACCAGCGCGCTTGCCTTGGTGAAATCCATCTTGCCTGCATAGCGCTCTTTCAGGACGGCCATGCACTTGCCCATGTCGCGCAGACCCTGGGCGCCGATCTCGGCGATGACGTCTTCGCAAGCCTTCTTCACTTCTTCCTCCGTCATCTGCTGCGGCAGAAACTCGGAGATAATGACAATTTCCTCGCGCTCAGCGTCGGCCAGCTCGATGCGACTGCCTTCTTCATAGATGCGCGCCGATTCTTCGCGCTGCTTGACCATCTTGCCGAGAATGCCCAGCAATTCCTCATCTCCGACCGGGTCCTTACCGGCGGAACGGTTTGCGATATCGCGATCCTTCACGGCAGCCAGGATAAGGCGCAGCGTCGACGTGCGGCGCTTGTCCTGCGCCTTGAGCGCGGTTGTGAGGGCCTGGGAAATCTCCTGGCGAAGCATCGAATTATCTCCTGACGGTGTTTGTTTCTTCTTACGCGCAACGTGACCCATAAAGCAATCGCGCGCTGTCACGCACTGTCCGAACTACCCGCTCGCAGAACAATAATGCGAGAAAGCTCGCGATTATTTCCCCAATGAGCCGGCTCGGACGATTGACCCGGCGATCAAGTTTCTCTATTGATCAAGGCTTAGCAGGACATCGGTACATGCTCGCAGTGGGAGATTTGAAATCCCCGCTGCCTTTTGGCGCATATATGACCCCGTCGCCTGTTGGC
>JAEXXS010000018.1 GCA_023451915.1 Pseudomonadota bacterium
GGATGTTTTGGTCTGGCAAACGCTGTGGCTCTTCCTAGTTTATAGGTGGTACAATGTTATCATTCGTCCAACCAAGGAGAAGCCGCATGACAAAATCTCTGTCCTGGCATGCACCGAAGTTTATCGAAGTTAGCTGCGGCATGGAAATCAATCGCTATGCACCGGCAGACGGTGACGAGCCGATCCTGTTCTGAACCGTCTCCCCAGACGCGGGAACAGTTTCATGACGGCGTTCCGCGCAATCGTGATTGGGGCCGCCGCTGGCGGCGGTCTCCCGCAATGGAATTGTGGCTGTGAAAACTGCCGACTGGCGCGATTGGGCCTGCCGGATGGAATTGCGCCGCAGACCCAGTCCTCACTGGCCGTCACATCGGATGGTGACAGTTGGGCGCTGCTCAACGCATCGCCCGATATCCGCCAGCAGCTAATCAACACGCCCGCACTGCATCCGTGTGCGCTGCGCGACAGCCCAATCAAGACCGTGCTCCTCACCAATGGCGATATCGATCACATTGCCGGTCTTCTGACGCTGCGGGAAAAGCAGTCGTTCCGGCTGGTGATGACTGCCGCCATTCGCGATATCCTCGCCGCAAACCCGATTTTCACCGCACTTGATCCCGCATTCGTCACACAGGAAATCATGGCGCTGAACCAACCCTTTATGCTGGTTCCGGGCATCGAAGCGCGGCTGTTTTCCGTGCCGGGAAAAGTGCCGCTTTTCATGGAAGGTGAAAACCCGAACACCACCCTTGAGGGCGAGCAGACCGTTGGCGTCGAACTTATCACTGTCAAACAGCGGGTCTATTACATTCCGGGCTGCGCCGTGGTGCGAGACGACCTCAAGGCGCGGATCAACGGCGCCGATATTCTCTATTTCGATGGCACGCTTTTTACCGATGATGAGATGATCCAATCGGGCACCGGCATCAAGACGGGCCAGCGCATGGGACATATTGCGGTGTCCGGCGACAAGGGCAGCCTGAAAGCGCTGGCCGATGTCGCGGTGCAGCGCAAGATTTACGTCCATATCAACAATACGAATCCCGTCTGGCGTGACGGTCCGGAACGGAAGCTGGTCGAGGACAGCGGGTTTGAAATCGCCTTTGACGGCAAGGAGATCGCTCTATGAAACACGCTGCCGACAAGGAGACGTTCCACGCCCGCCTTCTGGCCATCGGGCATGAGCGCTATCACGACAAGCATCCGTTCCATATCCGGCTGCATGGCGGCGAATGCACCATTAAGGAAGTGCGCGCCTGGGTGATCAACCGCTATTGCTATCAAAGCAGCATTCCCATGAAGGACGCAGCATTTCTTTCGCGCTGCGAGGATGTGGATATGCGTCGCGCCTGGCGCTCGCGCATTGAAGACCACGACGGCGGCATCCATGAAGGCGGCGGCATCCGTCGCTGGCTTAAGCTGGCTGAAGCCGTTGGCCTTGATCCCGACTATGTGGCGTCCGGCAAGGGCATTCTGGCGGGAACGCGCTTTGCGGTCGGTGCTTATGTGCACTATGTCCGAGACAAATCGCTTCTGGAAGCGGTCGCGTCCTCTCTCACCGAACTCTTTGCTCCCAAAATCCATAAGGACCGCATTGCGGGCCTGTTGAAGCATTATGCCTTCGCCGACGATGAGGCGCTGTCCTATTTCCGCCAAAGGCTCAATGAAGCGCCGGTCGATGTTGAATATGGTCTTGCCTATGTGCTGGAACACGCCGACACTCTGGAAAAGCAGGATGCTGTGGCCGCGGCGCTAACCTTCAAGACCGATGTGCTGTGGGCACAGCTTGATGCGCTTTATGCGGCCTATGTAGCCCCCGGCATGATCCCGCCCGGCGCATGGGATGGCAAGCAAGGCGTGAATGCGGCATGGGATAGGGCTCTGGCAGAAAAAAAGGTGTCCGCATGAGCGAAACAGGCGGCGTTACCATCAAATCGACAGATGTCATTACGCTTGCGCGTGGCGTGCGGCTGCGCGTCGATGAGGTGCGCGGGCAAACCGTGCTTCTGGCGCCCGAGCGGGCCATGGCGCTCGATGATATTGCGATCCTGATCGTCAATGCGCTTGATGGTGTACGCAGCATCGATGCGATTTGTGATGCATTTGCGTTGGAATTCAATGCGCCACGCGAACAGGTCGGAAACGATGTGCTGGCCTTTATTCAGGAACTCGCCAACCGCCGCATGATCGAGGTGCAGGCATGAATCTGGCAATTCAGGAAGCGAAGCTGAAACGGTCGGCACTGCCGCCGATGGCTTTGCTTGCCGAATTGACGCATCGCTGCCCCCTTGCCTGCCCCTATTGCTCCAACCCGCTGGAGCTGATTGGCGCGAAGCAGGAGCTTTCCACCGAAGAATGGGTAAAAGTTTTTCGTCAGGCCGCCGAAATGGGTGTTTTGCACCTGCATCTATCTGGCGGAGAACCGGCGGCGCGGCGAGACCTTCTCGATCTGACCAAGGCTGCCGTCGAGCTTGGCCTTTACACCAATCTGATAACATCGGGCCTCGGCCTCACGGAAGCGCGTGTGGAAGCCCTCGCGCAGGCAGGCCTCGACCATGTGCAGCTTTCCATACAAGGCACCGACGCCGCATCGGCAGATCGGATCGGCGGATATAAAGGCGGGTTCGAACGCAAGATGGCCGTGGCTAATTGGGTCACGACGGCGGGCATTCCGCTGACCGTCAATGCCGTCTGCCATAAGCAGAACATGGATCAGCTCGACGCGATGCTGGAGCTTGCCCTGATGCTTGGCGCGCGCCGCATCGAAATTGCAACCGTGCAATTTCACGGTTGGGCGGAGAAGAACAAGGCGGCCCTGTTGCCGACGCGCGAGCAGGTTGTCAAAGCCAACCAGACTGTCGCTGAAGCGCGTAAGCGCCTCGAAGGCAGGCTGGTGATCGACTATGTTCCGGCTGACTATTATTCGTCCTATCCGAAAGCATGCATGGGCGGCTGGGGCCGCGTCGGCCTCAATGTCACGCCTGATGGGCGCGTGCTGCCCTGCCATGCAGCAGAAACAATTCCCTCACTGCGCTTCGACAATGTTCGCGACAAGGGGCTGGCCGATATCTGGTATGATGGCGAGGCATTCAATGCCTATCGCGGCGATGACTGGATGCCTGACCTCTGCCGCAGTTGCGAGCGCAAGGCGATAGATTTTGGCGGCTGTCGCTGTCAGGCGATGGCGCTAGCCGGAGATGCGAGTGCGACCGATCCGGTCTGCACGCGCTCACCGCTTCGCGATCTGGTCACAGCCATGGCGCAGAAAAACGCTGCAGCTTCCATCCCGGATAGCTTTATCTATCGCAAGTTCTAACGGCATACGGGCAAAAGTCCGAGGAACCCGTTGAAGAGGCGAACCAGACGCGTTCTGGAACTGTTGTCTGAATGTGAAAGATGGCCCCAGCCACGCAATTGGTCGATAATCGGACCATCAGCAACCTCTCGCAAATCCATATTCTGCATTCGGTCTCGATAGCGGATATTATCCTTTAATCTTCGATTAAATCGGATATCCATTTAATAAAATAATGCTCCTTATAGAAAGCGAGAATAAAATCTAGAATTTATCAAACAAAGCCACGAAAATGTCGGATTACGGAAATTCGTTCAATTGCAAATAGACACAATATCGCACGTAAACTATTTCCAGCAAGAAAGTGCAATGGCCTTGAGTGGCATAATACGTAACAACTTATCTATGAAGCAACCGCAGCAACCATCAATTCAAATGGAGAAACGCTCGGCAAGCTGCTTTGACATGACTACGCTATATTGAGAGGATGACAGCCATGGTCAGCAATCCGAAGACCAATCGCGTTCAAGCGCAGAAGGCTCAGCCTCGCACAGGAACCGGAATTCCCAGAACGCGCGGCCCCAGCCCTGAGAAGACGGCGCG
>JAEXXS010000047.1 GCA_023451915.1 Pseudomonadota bacterium
CCGATCAGCGAGAAGATGAAGAGATTGGCGAACACAACCGGATAATCGCGGTTGATGACCGACTGGTAGCCGAGCAGGCCAAGACCGTCGAGGGAGAAGATGGTTTCAATCAAAAGCGAGCCGGTGAAGAATGCCGAGATGAAAGCGCCCGGAAAACCGGCGATGACGATCAGCATGGCGTTGCGGAAGACGTGGCGATAAAGCACCTGATGTTCGGTAAGGCCCTTGGCGCGCGCCGTCGTCACATATTGCTTGCGAATTTCTTCGAGGAACGAGTTTTTCGTCAGAAGGGTCGTGGTGGCGAAGGCTGAAAGCACCAGCGCCGTGACCGGCAGAACCATGTGCCAGAGATAGTCGCCGATCTTGCCCCAGAATGACATCTGCGCGAAATCAGGCGAGGTGAGGCCGCGCAGCGGAAACCAGTCGAAGAACGAACCGCCCGCGAAAAGCACGATCAGCAGGATGGCAAACAGGAAACTTGGGATAGCATAACCGACGATGATGACCGCGCTGGTCCATGTGTCGAAGCGCGTGCCTTCCTTGATCGCCTTGCGAATGCCGAGCGGGATCGAGATCATATAGGACAGAAATGTCAGCCACAGGCCAAGCGAGATCGAAACCGGCATCTTTTCCTTGATGAGATCAATCACGCTGATATCGCGGAAATAGCTGCGCCCGAAATCGAAGCGCAGATAGTTCCACAGCATCTGGCCGAAACGCTCCAGCGGCGGCTTGTCGAAGCCAAACTGTTTTTCCAGATCGGCGATGAATTGCGGGTCCAGCCCCTGCGCGCCGCGATATTTCGAATTGACCGAGCCGCTATCGACAGCGCTCTGGCCAAAATCGCCGCCACCGCCGGAAAGGCGGTCCAGCGCGTCGCCGCCCTGCCCGGAAAGCTGCGCAATCACGCGCTCGACCGGGCCGCCGGGAGCGAACTGAACAACGGCGAAGGAAATAGCCATGATGCCGAAGATGGTCGGGATCATTAAGAGCAGGCGGCGGAGGATGTAAGCGCCCATCAGCTTGGCTCTCTCGTTAGATCCGGGTTTCTCTTATGGCTTACCAACAGCTTTTGCCTCTTCTTTTTTAATCCACCACAGCGTCTCGACGGGAAAGCCATAATCGGGCTTCGGCTCCTTGAAACCGAACCGGTCCCAATAGGCGACGAGATGATTCGCTGTTGTCCAATTTGGAATCCAGTCGCGCCGGATACGCAAGTACCGATCCAGCACTCT
Source organism: Pseudomonadota bacterium (assembly GCA_023451915.1). The sequence goes on from JAEXXS010000047.1 coordinate 1,236, forward strand.
GATGGTCGCGACGAGCTCGTCGCGGGTCGAAACCTTTCCGGCATCGTCGATCAGGGCGTCGATCACGGGATCGGCCGTGCCGGGCAGATTATAGCTTCCCGGCGTTTTGGCCGCTTGCGAACCGAACATGCTGGCAAGCGATTCAGCGGTCGGGGTCGCGCCGAATTGCATGGCGATACCCACCATGTCGAACTGGAAATCCTGCATCCGCGCCTGATACTGGCTCGCATCCACCAGGCGCAAACTGGCATCGATGCCAATGGCCCGCAGTTTCTGGATGAACGGATTATAGAGGCGGGTGAAGGCTTCGGAATCGCTGAGGATTTCAAGTGCGAATTTCGCGCCGTCCTTGTCATGGAACTGGCCGTTGTGCCGCTCGAAACCCGCCTCTTCCATCAGCTTGATGGCCCGACTGAACTGCGCGCGGTCGCGGCCCGTTCCATCCGAAACCGGCATGGTGACGGCTTCGCCGAACACGGCATCGGGAAGTTTGCCGCGATAGCGCTCGAGCACTTTCAGCTCATCTGGGGAGGGCAGGCCCCTGGCCTGAAAATCCGACCCGTTGAAGCTTGATTGCGAACGCTCATAGGTTTTGAAGAAGAGGTTCTCGTTGGTCCATTCGAAATCGAAACAAAGCCCGATCGCCTCGCGCACGCGCGAGTCGCGGAAACGCTCACGCCGCTGGTTCAAGGCCCAGGCCTGCATCAAAGGAGTCTTCTCTTTCGGGAAGGTGCGCTTGATGACTTTCTTTTCCTGAATGGCCGGGAAGTCGTAGCCCGTCGCCCAGTTCTTGGAGACGGTTTCCGAACGGAAATCGATATCGCCTTTCTTGAAGGCCTCGAATTCCGGCTGGCGGTCGCGGAAGAACTCGATATGGATGCGGTCGAAATGGCCGGAGCCGCGCCGGACGGGCAGATCCCTCGCCCAGTAATCCTCGACGCGGTCATATTCGATGAATTGACCGGCAGCGAAATTCCCGACCTTATATGCGCCGGAACCGAGCACCGGCTGCACGGTGGTCGCTTCAAAATTGCGCTCCTTGAACCAGTTTTCCGACAATATGGGCAGCACCACCGCATCAAGAAGGGCATTCGGGCCGCGATCTGCCGCGAAGCGCAGGCGAATATCGTTCTTGCCGGTCAGCTCCACCTTTTCCAGTCCGGCGAGCGACTGACGGATGAGCGGATGGCCCTTTTCCTTGAACACCGTATAGGTGAACAGCACGTCTTTGGCTGTAATGGGCGAACCGTCGTGGAAGCGCGCTTCCTTGCGCAGCCTGAAGGTACAGGTCTGGCGATCTTTCGACAGCGTGACGCTTTCGGCGATAAGCCCATAGACGGAATCCGGTTCATCGAGCGCCGGAACCATCAGGCTGTCATAGGTCAGCTCCATGCGCGGGGGCGCGTCGCCTTTGAAGGTGAAGGTGCTGAGCGTATTGAAGGTCTGCGTGTTCTGGTTCCAGATCCAGCTTGCCGGCGCGAACTTGAATGTGCCGCCTTTCGGCGCATCCGGATTGGTATAGTCGAAATGGGTGAAATCGCTGCTATATTTCAGTTCGCCAAAGGCGGACAGGCCGTGCAGCGCTTTGCCGGTCGGCACTTCTGCAAAGGCGGTGGCAATGACATTCTGGCCCGGCAGGCAGGCCGCGATTGCGGCGCTGCCCGAGAGACCCAGAAAGTGGCGGCGGTTCATGCGAAGCATCGTCATTCTTCGCGCGCCTCTTATTCGCTGCCCGTCTTGAGCTTGGCTTCCTTCGCAGGGTCAACCCACCACGAGAATGGATCGATACCCAGATAATCCGGCTGCTTTTCCGGCATGCCGAACTTGTTCCAATAGGCCACATTGATGTGGTCGGAATACCATTGGGGAATGACGTAGTAGTTCCACAAAAGCGCCCGATCCAGCGCATGGCTGGCGGCCACGAGTTCATCGCGGTCCTTGGCATAGATCACGCGGTCGATCAGCTTGTCGATGGCGGGATTCTTGATGCCAGCATAGTTGCGACTGCCCTTGAAATCGGCAGCCTTGGAGCCCCACATGTCGCGCTGCTCATTGCCGGGCGAGGCGGTCTGCGCGATGATTGAGGTGATGACGTCATAATCGAAATCATTGACCCGCGCCTGATATTGCGCGGTATCGACGATGCGCACCGTGGCATTGATGCCGATCTTGCGCAGGCTCGCCGCGAAGGGATTGTAGATGCGCTCGTCGGTCGGGTCCTTGCCGAGAAACTCGATGGTGAACGGATTACCCTTCGCATCGACAAGCTTGTTGCCCTGCAATGTCCATCCCGCTTCCGCAAACAGCTTCATGGCCGTGCGCAGATTATCGCGGGTTGCCTGCGGCGTGTCATAAACCGGCAGCTTGAATTCCTTGGTCAGGGCGTCTGCGGGCAGCGCATCCTTGACCGTTTCAAGAATGGCCTGTTCTGCCGGGGTCGGCGGGCCGCTCAGCTGCAACTCATTGCCAGCAAAATAGCTGTTGATGCGGTTATACTGATTGAAAAACAGCATACGGTTCATGGATTCGAAGTCGAAAGCATAGGTCAGCGCTTGACGGACTTTCGGGTCCTTGAACTTGTCGCGGCGTGTATTCAGGAAATAGCCCTGCATGCGGCCAACGGCATTATACGGGAAGGACTTTTTGATAACATCGCCGCGCTGCACAGCCGGGAAATTATACTGCTCCGCCCAGCGCTGGGCGCGGTTTTCGTTGCGATAATCGTACTGGCCGCCCTTTTTGAAGGCTTCCCAGGTCGCATCTTCATTGAAATAATATTCGTAGGCGATACGGTCGAAATTGTTACGACCGACATTCACGGCAAGATCCTTGCCCCAGTAATCGTCGACACGTGCCCAGGTGATGGAGCGCCCCGGCGAAACGCGGTCGATCTTATAGGCGCCAGAGCCCAGCGGAATTTCCAGCGTCGGGCGCGTGATATCACGCTGTTTGCCCCGCGCATCCTTACCTTCCCACCAATGTTGCGGCAGCACTGCAAGCTGGCCCATGATCTGCGGCAGTTCACGATTGCCCTTTTGGCTGAAGTTGAACTTCACCTCATGGTCGCCGGTCTTTTCTGCGCTTTCCACGTCGCCGTAATATTTGTTGTAGAGCGGGGACTGCTTCTTCAGCACATTGAAGGACCAGATCACATCTTCGACGGTGATCGGCTGGCCGTCGTGCCATTTGGCATTCGGATTGAGCTTGAACTTCACCCAGGAAAAATCACCCGGATACTGAAGCGCTTCGGCGATCAGCGGATATTGCGTCGATCCCTGGTCGAGCGAATCCGTCATCAGCGTATCATAGAGCATGCCGCCGCCGAAATCGGACAGACCGGCTGCGGCAACGCCTTGCACGACGAATGGGTTGAGGCTGTCGAAGGTGCCGACCGCCACCTGATTGAGCGTGCCGCCCTTCGGGGCCTGCGGGTTCACATAGTCATATTGCTTGAAGTCAGCTGGATATTTGGGTTCGCCGAGCAGGCTGGAAGAACTGCGCCATTGGGGTTCCGGGTCGCTCGCTTGGCTCGACGACATTGTGCCTGCAAGGATGGCTACCGCAAATGCACCCGCCCAAAACGCTTTCATCCAGTCTCTCCGTTGCTGCTTCGGATCATCTGTATGAGTCTTATGGGTTTTTGCGGAGGAAGAAAGGCACCGGAACAATAAATTTCAGAGACTAGAGCGGTTCCGGTAAAAACGGAATCGGGCAACTGCTCTATCTATTTGTTTTTACGCATTATCCTACGCAAAACCGCTACGCACTTTTGCTGGAAATGCTCTAATGAAAAAGCCGGGTCGAAACCCGGCTTTTTCTATTGTTTATGCAAAAAACTCAGTTTGCCGGTGCGGCTGGCTTTTCGCCTTCCTTGGCCGGCACTGCGTCTGCAGGCTTGGCGTCGCCGCCAGCCGGTGCGGCATCAGCTGCTGGAAGCGGAGCCGGGTTGTCGGACAGCGTGCGCAGATAGGCGATCAGATCGGCGCGCTCATTATCCTTCTTGTCACCCGCAAAGCCCATGGCCGTGCCCTTGATGAAGCCTTTTGGCGAGGTCAGGAACTTGTTGAGATGTTCGTAATCCCACTTGTTGCCACCGGCGCCGAATTCCTTCATGGCCGACGAATAGCCAAAACCTTCAACGGAAGCGGCAGGACGGTTCAGCACATCCCAGAGATGCGGACCGACCTTGTTAGCGCCGCCCTTTTCACCTGTATGGCAAGCCTGGCAACGCTTGAAAACTGTTTCGCCGCGCGCTGGATCGGCGGATTGCAGCAATGTTGCGATGGAAACTTCTTCCTTGGCCGGTGCAGCTCCCCCTTCACCGGTCGAAGCTTCCGCTGCCTCGATTGCAAAGCCGGGCTTTTCCGGTGCAGGCGAGTGAAACAGCGCATCGGACAGGATGCCCGTCGTCATGACAACGAAAACCGTTGCCAGAAAAGCCATGATAAACTTGTTAGTCCGGGTTGAATTCATCGCCGGTCAGCGCTCCCTCTACCAAAACGCTCTCCCCGAGAACGCTCTCCTCAGCCGACATGCGCACCTCCTAAGAGGCTGCAATTCTCTCCGCGGCATCGGGCGGAAACTAGGTCTTTTACCAGGGCGATGCAACACCTATAAGAGTAACCAGACCCGTGACTTTTTGACACTTTTGCAGCATTTACAGTGCGGATAAAACTCCTCGAAGGACGGCCACGTTCTGACGAGACAACAAGAGGCGAGCATGCTTCAGACCTTAAAGACCCTCACGCTTATTCCGGCAAGACTGGCCGCCACGCGCCTGCCGAATAAGCCCTTGGCCGATATTTGCGGAAAGCCGATGATCGTCCATGTGGCCGAAAGGGCCGCCGCCGCCAAGCTCGGGCGCGCCGTGGTCGCGACCGATAGCGATGAAATTTTTGCCGCCGTCACGGCGCACGGTCTTGAAGCCGTCATGACGCGCAGCGATCACGAATCAGGTTCGGACCGAATCTATGAAGCGCTTTTGAAGCTCGATCCGGCTGGCGAGTACGACGCCGTGGTGAATGTGCAGGGCGATTTGCCGACCATTGATCCCGACATCATCCGCCGTGCGCTGCTGCCGCTCGAAGACGGCCCGGCGGATATCGCGACGCTCGGCGTCGAGATCGAGGAAGAATCGGAAAAGACCAATCCGAGCGTGGTGAAGATCGTCGGTTCGCCGCTGGCCGGAAGCTCGCGTCTCCGCGCGCTTTATTTCACCCGCGCCACCGCACCTTATGGGGAAGGCCCGCTTTATCATCATATCGGTCTTTATGCCTATCGCCGCCCGGCGCTCGAGAAATTCGTGAAGCTCGGGCCGTCGCCGCTGGAAAAGCGCGAAAAGCTTGAGCAATTGCGCGCTTTGGAAGCCAGCATGCGCATCGATGTCGAGGTGGTGAAGACAGTGCCGCTGGGCGTGGATACGCCAGCCGACCTTGACCGGGCCCGCCTTCTTGTCGCAAAGGGTCTTTGACAAGTGTAACAACGAGGAAAGCCCCGCGAGTGAGGGGCGTTTGAGAAAGCAAGACGACGATGAAAACCAACCGGATTTCTTTTCAGGGTGAAGCGGGCGCCAATTCCGATACAGCGTCACGCAACATGTTTCCCGGTATGGAGCCTTTGCCGTGTCCGACTTTTGAAGACGCCTTCAATGCGGTCGAAACCGGCGCTGCCGATCTCGCGATGATCCCCATCGAAAACACGCTGGCTGGCCGTGTCGCGGATATTCATTATCTGCTGCCATTGGCCGACATGCATATTGTGGGCGAATATTTCCTGCCCATCCATTTTCAGCTGATGGTGCTTCCGGGCGTCAAGCGCGAGGAAATCAAGACGGTGCACAGCCATATCCATGCGCTGGGCCAGTGCCGCAAGGTCATCCGCCAGAACGGCTGGAAGCCGGTCATCGCTGGCGACACGGCAGGCGCTGCCCGTCTCGTGGCCGACATGCAGGACCGTTCGATGGCGGCGCTTGCGCCGCGTCTGGCCGCTGATCTCTACGGTCTCGATATTCTGGAAGAAAATGTCGAGGATGCGGAAGACAATGTGACCCGCTTCGTGGTTCTTTCGAAAGAAAAGCAATGGGCCCCCCGCCCGGAAAACGGCGAACGCATCATGACGACTTTCGTCTTCCGCGTGCGCAACGTTCCGGCGGCGCTCTATAAGGCGATGGGCGGCTTTGCCACCAATGGCGTCAATATGACCAAGCTTGAAAGCTACCAGATCGGCGGGCGTTTCATCGCCACGCAGTTCTATGCCGATATTGAAGGGCATCCAGAAGACCGCAATGTCAAGCTTGCCTTGGAAGAACTCGAATTCTTCTCCAAGGAAGTGCGTATTCTCGGTGTCTACAGGGGCAGCGATATTCGCGGCACGCAGCTGCTCGCCGCCGAATAATTCGGAAAATATCGGGCGGAATCAGTCTTCCGCCCAGGCCTTGATCAGATGGGTTGCGATGGCGCCGGAGGGCGGCACCCGCAGCCCATTTTCATGGGTGCCCGCCAACATGCGGCGGACTTCATCCTTCCCGAACCAGCGCCCGTCTTCCAGCTCCGAGCGGTCGATGGTGAAGTCATCCGACAGCACTTCGGCATGGCAGCCGATCATCAGCGAATAGGGGAACGGCCAGGGCTGGCTGGCATGATAGCCGACGCGACCGATGGCTAGCCCCATTTCCTCCTGACTTTCACGACGAACCGCTGCTTCGATGGTCTCACCATGTTCGATGAAACCGGCAAGGCAGGAATAGGAGCCGGGCGCGAAATGCGGCCCGCGCGCGAGAATGCATTTGTCACCGCGCACGGGCAGCATGATGGCCACCGGATCGGTCCGCGGAAAATGTTCGGCCCCGCAATTTGGGCATTGGCGCTTGGCGCCGCCCGCCCGCATGTCGGTCTTTGTGCCGCAACGCCCGCAAAAGCGATGATTATTGTGCCAGGCGATCAGTGCTGCCGCCTGCGCCAGCGCGCCCAGCAGATCGGCTGAAACCAGTCCTTCCATATAGATGCTGCGGTAATCCTGGGCCCGAAACGGCGCTTCCAGAGCATCGGGATCAATCGGGGCCATAAGGGCCACGAGCGGCGCGCCGTCTTGCAATCCCAGAAACACCGGCTCATGCAAATCCGGCGCAAAATCCCTTGTTTCGCTGAAGCGGAAGAGGGCGCGGGGAGCCTTCTCATCGGTATAATCAAGCAGCAGCTTGTTGCCGCCCAGCAGCATGACGCGGGTTTCGGGCAGCTCCAGTGCGGTGAAGGCCGAATCGTCCTGGCGTTTTTCAGACTGGCGGTCGATGCGGTTGCCGCCAAAGCCGACAAAACGGCTCGGTTCGATTTCCGGCAGGTCGTAGAGGCGGAAAGCCATGATGGTCTCGAATTGCTGTTGTTAGGAGAATTATAGCGCCGCGCGAATGTCGGCGATCAGCTTGCGGGCGTCTTTTTCGTCATAGGTTTCACGCGTGCCATGGCCCCAGACGGGGCCGGGCCATCCAGCGTCGCCTTCGTTGCGGGCAATCACATGCAGATGAAGCTGGCGCACGATATTGCCGAGCGCACCGGTGTTGATCTTCTGGCATTCGGTCACGGTTTTCAGCGCCTGCGCCACCAGTCCGGCCTCGAAGGTCAGAATTGTCTGGTCGAGCGGCGTCAGATCATGAATTTCGGAAAGATTGGCCCTGCGTGGCACGAGGATAAGCCACGGCCAGCGGCGGTCATTCATCAGTCGCAACTCGCAAAGGCCGAGCACGGCGACGGAAAAACTATCGGCATCAAGCCGCTTATCGAGTTCGAACGGTATCATAAATTGATTCCTACCAGTTTTTTTCGTTCTGCGCTTGCTTTTTGCGCCGCGATTGACGATATGCAGCGTGGGAGGTTGGTGGTGGACGAGCCACTCGCCAACCGGGTCAGGTCCGGAAGGAAGCAGCCCTAACGAGCCAGGCACGGGTCGCCGTGCCAGCCTCCCACCTTTTTCT
>JAEXXS010000058.1 GCA_023451915.1 Pseudomonadota bacterium
GGCCCTCCGCGATAGTTTCGCGCCCCGCAAAATCGTAGGCGCAGTCAACGGCAGACAAGCGACCAAAAGATGGCGCAAGCCGACCAGCTTCGCGGCGAAATTTCACAAAACCGTGAGAAAATGAAAAAGCCGGAGCGCAGGCCCCGGCTGATTGTCATGCGCAGAGATTGGGGCTCAATGCGTCTTGTTCATCGATTCCGACATTTTGCGCAGCACATTCAGGGCAATGCTCAATTCCTCGTCGGTCACACCTTCCAGCAGGTCTTCGCGCACATCGCCGGCAAGTTTCTCCACCTGCTCAGCCAGGACCTTGCCCTCTTCGGTCATCACCACCCGCTTGGCGCGGCGATCTCCCTCCACCGTCTGGCGCTCGATGAATGACTGGCGTTCCAAACCGTCGAGCAGGCGAACCATCGTCGCATTCTCGATCTCCAGCGTTTCAGCCAGTTCCTTTTGATAAAGACCTTCCTGTTCAATCAGCGCCAGCAGCGTGCGTGCGCGGGCGAGTGTCAGCCCCCGCTCTTTCACCCTGGCGTCAAAAACGGTGCGAAGCCTGCGGTTGACCTTCGCCATGGCATCAATCATTTCTGCTCTGAGATTTGTCGTGCTCATATCCGATGCCTTTATATATTAGTAAACTAACGATTGTGTTCTGGATAAATGGCCCACGGTTCATTTTCAATGGCCGCACGCAAAACTCACGCAAGCGTGAAGCTTAAACGCTCGAAAGCTAGGTTGTGCGAGAATAAGAACTTCACGAAGCCTGAACGAAAAAGCCGAAGTAAGCCAGAATATGAATAAATTTTAAATAAGAAAAATATACGCAAATAATAAAGCTAAAAAGAAAAGCGGACCCCGAGTCCGCTTTCCCGAATATATGTGTTTTTACCGTATCAGCCCGGTATAACGGCACCCTGCAGCGTCATCAGCTGGTGCAGGAAGATTTCCGCCTTGGTGCGATGCTCCGGCGAATTTGCATCATCGAGCGCCTTGCGGGCTTCATCGATGCGGCGCGTAATGTCCGACGGCTCGATGTCATCGATATGCGTTGCAGATTCGGCCAGCACGGTGCAGCTCTGCGGGGTGATATCGGCAAAACCGCCGAACACCACGTAAGAGTCGGACTTGCCGTCGGCAAGCTTCACCGAAACGACTCCCGGCATGATCGTCGACATCAGCGGCGAATGACCGGCGAGAGCCGTCAGATAGCCTTCGCTACCCGGAATGACGACTTCCGTCACCTGCGCAGACAGCAGGAGGCGTTCAGGCGACACGAGTTCGAATTGGAAAGCTTGAGCCATGGTTCTCACTTAAATTTCCTGAGCGTGATCTCGAAACTGGAAACCGGTTTGCGGAAAGATCGTGCTCAAACACATGAACAGGTCGTCTCGGTGGGCCTTTCGGCCCACCGGGAAACTCAATTCATCAAGCGGCTTCAGCAGCCAGCTTCTTCGCCTTTTCGATCGCTTCTTCAATCGAGCCGACCATGTAGAAGGCCGGTTCTGGAAGATGATCGTATTCGCCGGCGCAAAGGCCCTTGAAGCCCTTGATGGTGTCTTCAAGCGCAACGAGCTTGCCCGGCGAACCGGTGAAGACTTCAGCCACGAAGAACGGCTGCGACAGGAAGCGTTCGATCTTACGAGCGCGCGCAACGGTCAGCTTGTCGTCTTCCGACAGTTCGTCCATGCCAAGGATGGCGATGATGTCCTGAAGAGCCTTGTAGCGCTGCAGGATCGCCTGCACCTGACGGGCAACGGCGTAGTGTTCTTCACCAACGATCATCGGATCGAGCATACGCGAGGTGGATTCCAGCGGATCCACTGCCGGGTAAATACCCTTTTCAGCGATCGAACGGTTCAGCGTGGTTGTCGCGTCCAGGTGAGCGAACGACGTGGCCGGTGCAGGATCGGTCAAATCGTCGGCAGGAACGTAAATTGCCTGAACCGAGGTAATCGAACCCTTGGTCGTCGTAGTGATGCGTTCCTGCATCGCGCCCATGTCGGTTGCCAGCGTCGGCTGATAACCCACAGCGGAAGGAATACGGCCGAGAAGAGCCGAAAGTTCCGAACCAGCCTGCGTGAAGCGGAAGATGTTGTCCACGAAGAACAGAACGTCCTGGCCCTTGTCGCGGAAGTTTTCAGCAACCGTCAGACCCGACAGAGCAACGCGAGCGCGCGCACCCGGAGGCTCGTTCATCTGACCGTAAACGAGTGCGGCCTTGGAGCCTTCACCGCCGCCGAGCTTGTTAACGCCCGATTCGATCATTTCGTGGTAAAGATCGTTACCTTCACGGGTACGTTCACCAACGCCCGCGAAAACCGAGTAACCGCCGTGCGCCTTAGCGACGTTGTTGATCAGTTCCATGATGAGAACGGTCTTGCCGACGCCAGCACCGCCGAACAGACCAATCTTACCACCCTTGGCGTAAGGCGCGAGAAGGTCGACGACCTTGATGCCCGTGACCAGGATTTCAGCTTCCGTCGACTGTTCGATATACTCAGGAGCTTCCTGGTGGATCGCGCGGCGGGCGGTGGTCTTGATCGGACCTGCTTCGTCAACCGGCTCGCCGATGACGTTCATGATGCGGCCGAGCGTTTCTTCACCAACCGGAACCATGATCGGGTTGCCGGTGTCGCGCACTTCGTGACCGCGAACCAGACCTTCGGTCGAGTCCATGGCGATGGTGCGAACGGTGTTTTCGCCCAGATGCTGCGCAACTTCGAGAACCAGGCGGTTGCCCAGATTGTCGGTTTCCAGAGCGTTGAGGATCAGCGGCAGCTGACCGTCTTCGAACTGTACGTCGACAACAGCGCCGATGACCTGAGTGATCTTGCCGACTGCGCCGGTCGTTGCAGCCTTGGGAGCTGCCGGCGACTTGGCGGCAGCCGCCTTAGCTGGTGTAGCCTTGGCTGGAGCCTTCTTCGCCGCTGCCGGCTTTGCTTCGGCCGCGGCGGTAGTTTTCGGGGTCGCTGCTTTTGCCATCGATCCTTACCTTCCGTTAGCATGGTCCCGAAAAGTTGCAGACTTCCCGGATAGACCCTGCGGTAAACCCTAGAGCGCTTCCGCGCCCGAAATGATTTCGATCAGTTCCTTGGTGATCTGAGCCTGACGCTGACGGTTATACGTGATCGACAACTTGTTGATCATGTCACCGGCATTACGCGTCGCATTGTCCATCGCGCTCATCTTCGCGCCCATTTCGCCCGCCACATTTTCCAACAGAGCGCGGAAAATCTGGACCGAAATGTTGCGTGGGATCAGCGTCGACAGGATCGCCGCAGGATCAGGTTCGTACTCATAGATCGCATCGCCTGCCGTGTCCGCCTGCGCAACATCGCCAGCCGAAGCCGGAATGAGTTGCTGGGCAGTCGGAATCTGTGCAATCACCGACTTGAATTCGGAATAGAACAGGGTGCAGACATCAAACGCGCCTTGCTCGAACAACTCGATCACCTTGCGGCCGATCTGGTCGGCATGCACAAAAGCGAGCTGCTTGACTTCGCGCAGATTGACGTGGTCGATGATCAGAGAGGCAAATTCACGACGCAGAATATCTGCGCCCTTCTTGCCGACCGTGATGATCTTGACCGTCTTGCCTTCAGCGAGGAGCTTGCGGGTATGATCGCGCGCCAGGCGTGCGATCTGCGAATTGAAACCGCCGCAAAGGCCACGCTCCGCAGTGCAGACGACGAGCAGATGCACGTCGTCCTTACCCGTACCGGCCATCAATGCCGGTGCATCTTCGCCGCTGACATTCTGCGCGATATTCGCGAGAACGGCGCCCATGCGCTGCGAGTAAGGCCGTGCGGCCTCCGCAGCTTCCTGGGCACGGCGCAGCTTCGCCGCGGCGACCATCTGCATCGCCTTGGTGATTTTCTGCGTCGCCTTGACCGAGGCGATACGGTTTCTCAGATCCTTTAGTGAAGGCATCCGTTCATCCCGTCACAAAATTCAAGCGAAAGACTTGGCGAACGCGTCGACCGCTGCCTTGAGCTTTGCTTTGATGTTGTCGGTGAGCGCCTTTTCGTCGCGGATCGCGTCCAGCACATCCTTGTGCTCGGTGCGCAGCGAAGAAAGAAGACCTGCTTCGAACTTGCCGACCTGGTTGACGGCGATCTTGTCGAGATAACCGTTCACACCGGCATAAATCACGGCAACCTGTTCTTCCGTCTTGAGCGGCGAGAACTGCGGCTGCTTGAGAAGCTCGGTCAGACGCGCGCCACGGTTCAGCAAACGCTGGGTCGAGGCATCGAGATCCGAACCGAACTGCGCGAAGGCGGCCATTTCACGATACTGGGCGAGCTCGCCCTTGATCGAACCGGCGACCTGCTTCATGGCCTTGATCTGCGCCGAGGAACCAACGCGCGAAACCGACAGACCGACGTTCACAGCCGGACGGATACCCTGATAGAACAGGTTGGTTTCGAGGAAGATCTGGCCGTCGGTGATCGAGATCACGTTGGTCGGAATGAAGGCTGAAACGTCGTTGCCCTGCGTTTCGATGACCGGCAGAGCCGTCAGCGAGCCAGCGCCGTTTTCGTCGTTGAGCTTTGCAGCGCGTTCGAGAAGACGGGAGTGCAGATAGAAAACGTCGCCCGGATAAGCTTCACGGCCCGGAGGACGACGAAGCAGAAGGGACATCTGACGGTAAGCAACAGCCTGCTTGGACAGATCGTCGTAACCGATGAGAGCGTGCTGACCGTTGTCACGGAAATATTCGCCCATTGCGCAACCTGCGAACGGAGCGAGATACTGCATCGGAGCCGGATCGGAAGCAGTAGCAGCGATAACGATCGAATATTCGAGAGCGCCGCGCTCTTCGAGAACCTTAACGAACTGAGCAACAGTCGAACGCTTCTGGCCGATAGCAACGTAAACGCAATAGAGCTTTTCGCTGTCTGGGCCGTTGTCGTGGATCGGCTTCTGGTTCAGGAAGGTGTCGAGAATGATGGCGGTCTTGCCGGTCTGACGGTCACCGATGACCAGCTCGCGCTGACCACGACCAACCGGGATCAGAGCGTCAACAGCCTTGAGGCCGGTCGACATTGGCTCATGGACCGACTTGCGCGGAATGATGCCCGGCGCCTTGACGTCGACGCGGCGACGCTCGGTGGCAACGATCGGGCCCTTGCCGTCGATCGGGTTGCCGAGAGCGTCAACGACGCGGCCCAGCAGGCCCGGACCAACCGGCACGTCAACGATGGCGCCGGTACGCTTAACGACGTCGCCTTCCTTGATGTCACGGTCGGCGCCGAAGATAACGACACCAACATTGTCGTTTTCAAGGTTAAGCGCCATGCCGCGAATGCCGCCGGGGAATTCGACCATTTCACCAGCCTGAACATTGTCCAGACCATAGACGCGAGCAATACCGTCGCCGACGGACAGAACCTGACCGACCTCGGAGACCTCAGCCTCCTTGCCGAAGTTCTTGATTTGCTCTTTCAGGATAGCGGAAATTTCCGCAGCGCGGATGTCCATCAGCCGACCTCTTTCAGTGCAAGCTTGAGAGAAGATAGTTTGGTGCGAAGGGACGTGTCGATCTGACGCGAACCCATCTTGACGATAAGACCGCCGAGGATCGACGGATCGACGGTGACGTTAATCGTCACGTCCTTGCCGGCCACGCTTTTCAGCGTTGCCTTCAATTCGTTTTCCTGCGCAGCGGTCAGCGCATGCGCGGAAGTGACATCGGCGGAAACTTCTCCGCGATGTTCAGCAGCAATCTTGTGGAATGCGGCGATGATGCCCGGCAGAGCGAAAAGGCGGCGGTTCGCTGCGACGACGCGCAGGAGATTTCCGACCAGACCCTTGATGCCCGCCTTGTCGGCAATGGCGCCGATCGCATGGAGCTGGTCTTCCGAAGAAAATACCGGACTGGAGATCAGACGCTTGAGGTCCTCGCTTCCGCTCAGAAGCGCCTCGAAACGGACAAGATCTTTCTCCACAGCAGCAACGGACTTGGCTTCGAGCGCCAGCTCGAAGAGCGATCCGGCGTAACGCTGTGCCACACCTGAAATGAGCGAAGACGTTTCAGCCACGAACAACCTGCTCTCTACGTTGAAACCATCCTTTTGGGGCCCACTATTGCTCAGGACGCCAAGCCGATGATTTTATTGAATGTTTCCGGAAAACCACTGACGCGCGAGCACGTCAACACCGAAATGTGATTGCCGTCTAGCATAGACGAACCGGACTCGCAACACGCGAATCCCGCACTTTTGTGTAAGTTTTGTCGCGTTTTCCGATCAAAAAAGTCGCAGGGTTAACCGATGAAGCCAAAAGCGTAGAGCAACGGCCCGGCGGCCAGAAGGAATTCTACAATTGCCGCCAACCAGTTATAGATCGTGCCGCCCCTATCGGACATCATCGAGATGAAGCGACCGAACAACGCAAAGCCCCATGCAGCCCCCAGAACAACCCACAGGAAGGGTTGTGCGAAAATGAGGCAGCCTAGTCCGAGACCCAGATAGGGACCGGCCAGCACCGCGCGGATGGAGCTGAAGGCTTCCGGTCGCGCATTGATCGGCTGCAACCGCAACAGCTTCATGGTGATGCCGGGCGCGAAAAGCATGACAATGCCCGCAAAGGCGGTCACGGCTGCCGAGCTCCAGGCGAACCATTCGCCGGTCGTGGTGGGAAGATAGAATTCCATCGCGATCACCTTCTTCGTTTTAGGCCCTATAGCGGATAATTCTCCTGGACTCCATGTCAGTTCCAGTCACAAGAAACTCTGAGGATCAATGTCCACCTGAACGCGGATAGATCCTCGCTCCTTAGGTGAAGCAGCGAGCAAAGCGCGGATAAAGGATTGAATATCTGCGCGTTTTGTTCCGTGGATCAAGATACGGAACCGATGGCGTCCGCGCACCAGCGCCAGTGGCGCTTCGGCGGGACCGAGCACGGAGATCTCTGATGAAGAAGGGGCTGCGCGGCGAAGAGCGCGGGCATGATTTTCAGCATCCGGGCGATTATCGGCAGAAATGATCAGCGCGGCCAGCCGCCCGAATGGCGGCAGTGCGCTTCGCTCGCGCTCCTCGATTTCGCGGGCATAAAACGCGTCCGCATCGCCGCTGACGATGGCGCGCATGACGGGATGATCCGGTTGGTAAGTCTGGATCAGCCCGAGGCTCTTGCGCCCGGTACGGCCCGCACGGCCCGTCACCTGATTGAGAAGCTGGAAGGTGCGTTCTGCGGCGCGCGGATCGCCATTGGCCAGACCCAGATCAGCATCCACCACGCCCACCAGCGTCATATTGGGGAAATTGTGCCCCTTGGCGACAAGCTGCGTGCCGATGACGATATCCGCCTCGCCCTTTGCGATGGCATCGAGTTCCAGACGCAGCCGCTTCACGCCTCCCGCCATATCAGACGAAAGCACTATGATTCGCGCGTCGGGGAAAGTGGCGGCAACCTCTTCCGCGATCCGTTCCACGCCGGGACCGCAGGCGACCAGATGATCGAGCGTACCGCATTCCGGGCAAGCTTCCGGCACCGGCTCATGATAACCGCATTGATGGCACATCAGCTGACCGCGAAAGCGGTGCTCGACCAGCCAGCTGGAACATTGCGGACACTGAAAGCGGTGACCGCAAACACGGCACAAGGTCAGCGGCGCATAGCCGCGACGGTTGAGGAAAAGCAGCGCCTGCTCCCCGCGCGCGACGGTCTTGCCGACGGCTTCGGTGAGCGCAGGCGACAGAAAGCGCCCCGGGGGCGGTGGCGAGCGCCGCATGTCGATGGTCTTCAGATCGGGAAGTGCTGCTTCCGCATAGCGCCCGTAAAGCTTGATTCGCTTGTACCGGCCCTGATCCGCATTGACCTGACTTTCGATGGAGGGCGTAGCCGAGGCGAGCACCACCGGAAAACCGCCAATATGGCCGCGCACGACGGCCATGTCGCGGGCGTTGTAGAACACCCGGTCTTCCTGTTTGTAAGCCGGATCATGTTCTTCATCGACGATGATCAGGCCCAGTTCCTTGAAGGGCAGAAACAGCGCCGAGCGCGCGCCTGCGACCACGCGCACCGTGCCTTCGGTAACCTGACGCCAGACGCGCTCCCGTGTGCGCGGCGCGAGATCGGAATGCCATTCGGCGGGCTTGGCCCCGAACCTGTCATGGAAGCGGTCGAGAAACTGCTGCGTCAGGGCGATTTCCGGCAGAAGAATCAGCACCTGCTTGCCCTGATCGAGCGCCTTGGCAACGGCTTCGAAATAAACTTCGGTCTTGCCGGAGCCGGTGACACCATCGAGAAGCGACACGGAAAAGCAATCCGCAGCGACGGAATCAGAAAGCATTTCGGCTGCCGCCTGCTGGTCCTCTGAAAGCGTGGCGCGGGCATAAGCCGTATCGGGCTTGGCCACCACGGCGGGCGGCGGCAGCATCACTTCATCGAAGACGCCCTGCGCCTTCAACCCCTCCACAACCGTTGTCGAAACGCCTGCCGCATGCGCAAGACCCGACCGCGTCCAGGCAAGCCCGTCCCGGGCAAGCTCCATCACGCGGGCGCGGGCATCGGTCATGCGTTCCGGCTCGCCGCCGGAATAACGCAGGCCCGGAACCGATGGTTCGGGATCGAAGGCAGCAGGCACGCGCAACACCATACGCGCCACCATGCCGGGCGGCGACAGCGTGTAATCCGCAGCCCAGCGCATGAAGCGAAGCATCTCGCTATCCACCGGCGGACAATCGAACACTTCGGAGATCGCTCGCAATTTTTTGGCGTCGACCGCATCGGTTTCGCCTTCGCAGACGATACCCGCAACTTCACGCGGTCCAAGCGGGACGCGCACGATCGACCCGGGCTGGACGTTCATGCCCTCCGGGACCATATAAGAATAAGGCCGTTCTGCTGGCATAGGCACCAGCACTGGAACCACGCGCGGCGCGAGGCTCGGAAAGAGACCTTGAACAGGGTTTGCAATATCGTGCGAATCTTTCGACATGATCGCGTGACCTTGGCGCGGCTTTGCGCTAAAGAAAAGCCACCTTCCGGGACTTAGGCCCAGAACCTGGTAATTTGGTGAAAAATGGCACCTGAAATGACAAGAGCTGTTAGGAGAAATGCGAAGAACGGGGTGGTTCCCCCGGTCGCGCTTTTCGACGCGGCAGATCGCCAGTCATTTTGGTGTCCGAGGGATGATGTGGTTCATCCGCCCGGCAACTTTGTCGAAAAGAGCTCGAAAATGCACCACATTTCCATCGTTTTTTCTCCTCGTATTCAAACGGATGGCCTCACACCATTTCCACCCAATTATCAGGTTCTGGGCCTGATGTATTTAGCTCCCAAAACCACCCGCGCTCACTATGGAGGAACGCTGTTATGAAGTTTTTCGTGGACACTGCGGACGTCAAGGAAATCCGCGAACTGAACGACCTTGGACTGGTCGATGGCGTGACCACCAACCCGTCTCTCATCCTGAAATCGGGTCGTGACATCATTGAAGTCACCAAGGAAATCTGCTCCTTCGTCAAGGGTCCGGTATCTGCCGAAGTCGCCGCGACCGAATATGAGCAGATGATGAAGGAAGCCGCCGTCATCTCCAAGATTGCAGAAAATATCTGCATCAAGCTGCCCGTGACCCTCGACGGACTGAAGGCCTGCAAGGCTCTGTCTTCCGATGGCCACAAGGTCAACATGACGCTTTGCTTCTCGGCCAATCAGGCGCTTCTTGCCGCCAAGGC
>JAEXXS010000064.1 GCA_023451915.1 Pseudomonadota bacterium
ATCTTGGCTTCCGGCCCGGGCAAGGGACCATTGGCGACAATCAACTCACCGTCGGGGAGCGAAAGCACCAACCGGCCATGCCGGACCTGCTTCAGGAGCCGTTTCAACACGATAGCCGAGGGGCTAACGGCCTGTTGTCCGATCCGGTCTAATGTCGATAGTTGATGATACTCGTCGAGCTGGCTCATGCGGCCTTGTTCCTCTGCTGGACGGTCGCGTTACGGACAGATGTGATGGACATTTCGGGCGGTGCCGGTCTCTTGCATAAACGAATGCCCTTCAACCAGATTTTCAGCGCCTCCCAATGAATGCCGCCAATTACTTTCAAGGTAAGAAACGGAACCGTAAGAAAGGCGCGCAGCAAAGCGGCGTCGCTCAGTTCAACCCGGCGCGCCAGATGGCGGGCCGTCATAAGCAGTCCTTCATCGTCAAAACTGTTGATGCGAATGGATAGCCTGTCCGCAGGGGGCGTGACTTCAAACTCATATCGCAGCTTCATATCCATGAAGGGCGAGACGTAAAAAGCCTTGTCGCAGCTTTGCGCGATGCGCCCGTTCTCGCAGTTCTCAACCGGGATCATGTAGCCGTGGCGTTGGCGGAAAGTGTTATCAACTTCCCAAAGGATCGCCACAAGTTCGCCGTCGCGCTTATAGCAAAAGAAAACACTGAGTGGATTGAATGCCCAACCCGCAATACGCGGCATTGTGAGCAGGCGGATCGCACCGCCTTCAGGCAATATTCCAGCAACCTCCATGGCACGTTCCACCTGTTCGCGCAGCGGCAGGCCCGACCCGTCGCCTCTATCTTTCCTGTAGAAAGAAAACAGGTTGAAACGGTCGAGAGAAAACAGCTTCAACTTGCGATCGAGGGCTTCAAGCTCATCAAGGTCGAGCAGGAGCGAGTAGATTTTATAGGCCAGCTTGTGGCCCTTCGGTCGCAAACGCGCATGGGTCACATGTCCGGGAAACAGTGCCGACTGAAAGCCCTCGGTCATGTCAGCGCTCCTTCCCGAATAGGCAAAGTCTGGCGAACGATGCGCCCACTTTCCTGCTCGACCTGCCAAGGACGGCGCAGGCCACCCAGATCTTCTGCGACTGCGAGACCTGCTTGAAGCCCGTCCTCGTGAAAGCCGGAGCCGAAATGCGCGCCACAAAACCATGTCCGGCGCTGTCCTTGCAGTGACCAGATTTCCTTCTGTGCACGTTCCGTTGCCATGTCGAAGATCGGGTGTTCATAGATCTCGCGACGGATCACCAAATCCTCGCGCGGCGCGCGGCATGGATTGAGCGTCACAAAAGTATCAGGCGCATGGCCCAACGGTTGCAGGCGGTTCATCCAGTAAGTGATGGATGGCTGCGTCGGGCCTGTGGTTGTATTGGTAAGATAATTCCAGCTTGACCAGGCCGCACGGCGTTTGGGCATGAGCGACGCATCGCTATGCAACACCGCTTCATTACGCGAATAATGAAAAGCGCCGAGAATGCGACTCTCATCCGTGCTTGGATCGGCCAACATTCGCAAAGCCTGATCAGCATGAGTAGCGATCACAACATCGTCGAAGATATGGGAAATGCCGTTTTTATCCACCAACTCGACATAATTCTTGCAGCGTTGCACGGATTTGATCGGCGTCGAAAGCCGGATACGGTCGGCATAAGGTCTGGTAATACGCCTTACATATTCCCGACTACCGCCGGATATCGTGCGCCAGATGGGTCTGTCACGAAGAGCCAGAAGACCGTGATTACAGCAGAATCGAACGAAGCTTGCAGCGGGATAGCACCCCACTTCCAAGGCGGGTGTAGACCAGATCGCTGCCGCCATCGGATAAAGATGATCTTCACGGAAGACCTGACTATAGCCATTGCGTGCAAGATAATCATCAAGCGAAATACCGCCCATGAGGCTCAAATCTCTTGGTGCATTCCGATAAAAACGCAAGAGGTCGCGGATCATCATCCAGAATCGCGGACTAACCAGATTGGAGCGCTGGGCAAAGAGACCGAGACCTGTCCCGCCAGAATATTCATAAGCGCCGTTTCCGATTGAAACGGCAAAAGACATGTTCGACGCGACGGTCGGAACTTCAAGCGTGCGAAACAACGCAGTCAGATTGGGGTAGGTCACTTCATTATAGACAATGAACCCCGTATCGACCGCCACGGGACCGCTGCTGCTCTCAAACTCCACGGTATTGCTGTGGCCGCCGATGCGATCTGATGCTTCAAACACAGTTACATCATGGCGTTGCGAAAGCAGCCATGCGGCGGACAATCCAGAAATGCCGCTACCGATTATCGCGACACGTTTCATTCGTTCTGGATGGTTCGTGATATCCATAATCCCTCACTCTGCCGCTTCTGTGCTGCATTTCACTGTCTTACGTGGGGAATGGAAAGTTGGATCTATAGGCTTATAAAATTTTTACATTTTTTGATTGCTTACGAAACCAAACCGCGGGATCGAACGTATTGATTGAAAAAAGCGAACTCCCGGCCAAAGGTCCATTATGCAACTCGGTCTGCTGTTAATTGTTGCCATCAGCCTCTCTGCCATCATGGCATTTGCCTGGGCGCTTGAACGAAGCACGGGCAGAAGCGGCTGGATCGACGCCATCTGGTCGTTTTCGGTTGGCACGGGCTCGGTCATAGCCGTGGTGCTAGCAGACGCGGCATGGCAACGACGTTCAGCGATACTGATCCTCATTCTGACGTGGTCGCTGCGCCTTGGCTTTTACATCGCTAAGCGAAGCGCGCGGCATGGTGAAGATCCGCGTTATGCAAAACTTTTAAAAGAATGGGGCGAGAGCGCTTCTTCACGTCTCTTTTGGTTTTTGCAGATCCAGGCGTTCGCAGCCCTTATTCTGGTTCTGGCGGTTTATCTTGCGGCCGTGAGCCGATCCAGTTTTCCCCATGTCTGGGATATAATCGCGATTGCAATCATTGCCATAGCGCTGGCGGGTGAAGCACTATCTGATGCGCAGCTCGCACAGTTTCGTAAAACGCCAGAAGCTAAAACCGAAGTTTGCGAAACCGGCCTTTGGGCCTATTCCCGACATCCCAACTATTTCTTTGAATGGTTGTTCTGGTGTGCGTGGCCGCTATTGGGGATCACCGCATCGCCATGGAGCTGGTTATCGCTGCTCGCTCCAATTCAGATGTACTGGCTGCTAGTTCACGTCTCTGGTATCCCGCCGCTTGAAGAATACATGCTGAAATCGCGTGGCGAAAAATTCCGCGCCCTGCAGCGCCGCGTGAATGCATTTTTCCCGGGGTGGGGAAAATCCAGGAAAATCAAGGGCCTCAACGTGATTAAGCTGGGACATGCAAGTCAATGCAGAAAAGATCGGTTCTGTGAACGACATGTCCACGAAACATGTCGCATCCAGATGTCAGAGAATACGTCCCGCAATCTCATAAGTAAGGATCACTGAATGACCGCGAAAGCGCTTGTCTGGTTGCGCAACGATCTGCGCATTGCCGACAATCCCGCCCTCCATGCAGCCATCAAGCTGGGCGGCACGATCACGGCCCTTTTTGTGCATGAAACCAATCCGCGATTGCGTGCTCCCGGCGGCGCCAGCCGTTGGTGGCTGGAGCAGAGCCTGAACTTGCTCGAAAAAAGCCTGAATTATTGCAATGTGGAATTGATTGTTGCCCATGGCGAAGCGTCCAGCATCATTGGACAACTCGTTGATGAAAACAGTTTTGATACCATTTTCTGGAACCGCCGTTATGCCCCCGCAGAACGGAAAGTCGACGCGCTCATCAAATCCTCCTTAAAGGACAAGGGATTGCACGTGGAGTCTTTTGCGGGCAATCTACTGGCAGAGCCTTGGGATATAAAAACCGGTAGCGGTGGTCCCTATCAAGTTTTCACACCCTATGCCAAAGCTTTGCGCCAGCATGGCGTTAGCAGACCACTACCGTCGCAAGAGGGAAGGGTCGAGACATCGACTGTCAAACATAAGCCCAAAAGAGAAGCCTACAGGCAAGCCTTGTGGTCAAAAAAGTTGAACGGTCTTTGGAAAATAGGCGAAGCGGCAGCTATTGACCAACTATATTATTTTCTTGAAACGACTATTCATAACTATGCCGGAGATCGCGACCGCCCCGACGTTGAAGGAACATCAAAGCTTTCACCGCACTTTCGTTTTGGTGAACTGAGTCCAAGGCAAGCATGGCATGCGACGCTGTCGCGTATGGATCAAGATCATACGGCCCGCGCTGGGGGTGAAAAATTTCTTTCCGAGCTAATCTGGCGTGATTTCCATTATCATCAGCTTTATTATCGTCCCGATATTGCAGAAAACGACATGCGCGACACGTTGGCTGATGTCCGATGGCACTGCGATCCCGAAGCGATTGGCTCTTGGAAGAAAGGCAATACGGGTATCCCGATGATTGATGCCGGTATGCGTCAGCTTTGGGCGACAGGCTGGATGCACAATCGCGTCAGAATGCTGGTGGCATCGGCCTTAAGCAAGAACATGCAGACCGATTGGCGTGTCGGCGAGAAATGGTTTTGGGATACGTTGGTGGACGCAGATATAGCGAGCAATCCGGGGAGCTGGCAGTGGGTGGCTGGCTGTGGCATGGATGCCGCGCCTTACTTTCGTGTGTTTAATCCTGTCTTGCAAGGCGACAAGTTCGATACGCATGGCATCTATGTACGCAAATGGGTGCCCGAGATTGCAGCACTACCGGATCGTTGGATTCATAAACCCTTTGTGGCGCCAGAGGAGGTTCTGCGAGAGGCGGGGATCGTTCTAGGGAAAACCTATCCGCTTCCCATCATCACCGCACCTAAAGCTTGCTAGCGCTTTAATCTCTATCTGAGATTGACGATACTTTGAACTGGACAGTATGTGTCGCTTCGTTGCGCAAGTCTGCTACGGAGCGATGAAAAACTTTAACCAAAAGCAGATTATCCAGGCATGACTGCCGGATAAATACGACACCTGCCGTATTTCATTCTGTTTTAGCAATGACTAATCCTCTCTGCGATTGAAACATGGGGAGGAACCGTCATGTTGTCGCTGGAATTATTGATACCGTTCGCCGTCGCAACGCTGACATTTGCTTTTATACCGGGACCCGCAATGCTCTATATGACCGCGCAAACCGTTGCACACGGTCGCAATGCCGGACTGATGGCTGCCGTCGGCGTTCATCTGGGATGCTATGTGCATATCGTAGCAGCCGCTGTCGGGCTTGCGTCGTTGATAACGCATTCACCAGTGGTCTACATGATTATAAGATTTGCAGGCGCCGCTTATCTGATCTGGCTGGGGCTCGCCATATTCTTTGATTGGAACAAGTCAAACGATCAAACCCGCAGTCCAGCGACGAAAACATTTCTTGACAGTATTGTGGTTGAGGTTCTCAACCCTAAGACGGCGCTATTCTTCGTAACCTTTCTGCCGCAATTTGTACAACCCGATGCCGAATTCCCGCTCTGGCTCCAGTTTCTGGTTCTGGGCATTGTGGTGAACCTGATTTTCTCAGTAGCTGATGTTGCGGCTGTCGCTTTTGCCTCATTCGCTTTTGAAAGGTTCAGTAGTGGTAAGCCGAATTGGCTGGTTCCAAAGACTTGCGGTACGATTCTTGTGGGGTTAGGCGCGGCCCTTGTCAGCTATCACATCTGACGGATGTGCGTCGCGAACCTATGAAGGTCGCCGGGGTGCCCAGTTTGTGTCGCTCACAGACACTGAACCATACTAAGCATACGCGACCAAATCAAATGTCGGCGCTTATAAAGTTTTTGTAAAAAGCCGTTATCCCGCGATTGAGACTGTCGTGCGGGCCGTAAAACACCAAATCTTTTGCTGGATACCGCACTTCGACTTCCACTCAAAGTTTCTTCAGCGACCGCAAACTTCAAGATCGGCGTAACCGCCGCTGCGATTGCTGGTGCTTACTTCGCGCGTGGCGACACAGATTCGGTCATCGCCGCGCCTGTCGCACTCGGCTCGGGCAGGGAGTTAATTGAAGGCACTCGAACGCCGGTAAATTGGCCCAGTGGCAAGCTTCGCATCTTCTTTGTAAACCTCCTTGTACCGCTCGCTGATCGCGACGGCTTATAAAACGGCA
>JAEXXS010000253.1 GCA_023451915.1 Pseudomonadota bacterium
ACGCTACCCTTTTCCCAGATGGTCTTGGCTGCTTCCTTCGGAATGACGCCCAGTTCGGCCAGCGCTTCGCAAGCATAGGCTTCGATCTCGAACCAGATACGGAATTTCGTTTCCGGGGACCAGATAGCGACCATTTCAGGCCGGGAATAGCGCGGGATCATGGGAGCATCCTGTAGAAAATGAGGGTTTAACGATTACGCGCGGCTTCCGCCGCAGCACGAATGGAGTCGATATTGGCGCGGTAGGTCTCGACTGAGTTGCCCTTGTAGACAGCTGAGCCCGCGACGAGGATATTCGCGCCAGCTGCAACCACCGAGCCTGCGGTTTCCGGCGTTATACCGCCATCGACTTCAATGTCGATCGGGCGGTCGCCGACCATGTCACGGACGCGCTTGATCTTGTCGAGCATCGGCGCGATGAATTTCTGGCCGCCGAAGCCCGGATTGACCGTCATAACGAGGATCAGATCGACATCGTCCAGAATATTGGTGACGGCTTCGACCGGCGTTGCCGGGTTGAGCGCGATGCCAGCCTTTTTGCCGAGTGCGCGGATGGATTGCAGCGAACGATGCGTGTGCGGACCGGCTTCCGCGTGAACGGTGATCAGATCGCAGCCTGCCTCGGCAAAGGGTTCCAGATAGGGATCGCACGGCGCAATCATCAAATGCGCGTCGAAGAATGCCTTGGTGCGCGGGCGGATCGCCTTCACCACCTGCGGGCCGAATGTGATGTTCGGCACAAAATGTCCGTCCATGACATCGATGTGGATCCAGTCGGCGCCGGCTTCCAGCACGGCATCGACTTCTTCACCAAGACGGGCAAAGTCGGCGGACAGAATGGACGGGGCAATGGCGATGGGGCGCATGGCGATAGTCTCCTTGGCAGCGTGGCTTGCCCGTATCATATGAACAGCAAAAATCCTATCCCCAGCGCTTGTGGAACCACATCCACTGGCCCGGATATTCGCGAACCCATTGCTCGACCGTGTCATTGAGCAATTGCGCGGTGGCGTCGATATCGATCTGGCCCTTGTCATCGCGTGGCAGTTCCATGCGTTCATAAAGTTCCAGCCGATAGCGCCCGCCGGGCAAGCGGATACAGCGCGCCGGATAGACATCGCAATCATATTGCCGCGCAAGCTTGGCCAACAGCGGATTGGTCTTCACCGGGCGGTTGAAGAATGTGGAAGGCACGCCACGCGAGAATTTCTGGTCGACAAGCATGCCGACATTACCGCCATCGCCCAGAATACCGGCCAGCGCCCAGGCAGCACCCGCCTTGGAAGGCACGAGATGGCCCATATTGGTATGGCGGGCTTTCAGAACCTTGTTGGCGATATAGGGATTGTTGGGCGGGCGAAACAGCGCGGTGACATTCAGGCCGAATGTGGCGGCGCAGATCGGCAGCAGTTCGAAATTGCCGGTATGCGCGGTGAAGAAGATATGCGGCTTCTTTTCATCGCGCAGGCGTTCAAAAATCGGAATGCCATCCACTTCAATCAGGCCGGGCTTTGCAGCATTCGGATCGAAATCGAAAATCGCGTCGAGGAAAATATACTCCGCCAGCAGGCGCGCCATGGAATCCCACATGTCGCGCGCAATCACTTCGATTTCCGCGTCGCTCTTTTCGGGATAGGCCTTGCGCAGATTGCCGGTTGCGATCTTGTGGCGCGGCGTCAGCGGCCCGACGAGACGGGCCACCTTGGCCGAAAAGCTGATGGCAGCCTTCGCCGGAAACAGCCGCAACAGGCCAAGCAGTACAAAAACGGCCTGAGCCCAGAGCCAGTAATTGAACTGCTTCAGCTTGCGCGACCAGCGAAAGAGCAGGAGCTTCAGTTTGAACATCATGACAGGGACAAGCTTCAGTCGATCTGGAGAATGATCTTGCCGAAGACGTCGCGGCCTTCCATGCGCTTCAGGGCGGTGTCGATATCGTTGAAGCCGACCACCGTGTCGATGACCGGATGCACGATACCGCGCGCCATTTTCTGCATGGCGTCGGCCATGTTTTCCATGCGGCAGCCGAAGGAACCCAGAATCTTGAGCTGCTGCTGGAAGAGCTGCATCAGGTTCATGCTGGTCGAAACGCCAGAGGTCGAACCGCAGGTAACAAGACGTGCGCCGCGCTTCATGCAAAGCATGGAACCGGCCCAGGTATCTGCGCCGACATGTTCGAAGACGACATCGACGCCCTTCTTCTTGGTGAGCTTGCGCACGACGCCTTCGAAGCGGTCTTCGCGATAGTTGATGACATGATCGGCGCCGAGAGCCTTGGCTTTCTCGATCTTGTCGTTGGAACCGACCGTGGTAATGACCGTGCAGCCCATCTTCTTGGCAAGCTGGATTGCCGCCGAACCAATGCCGGAGCCGCCAGCCTGTACGAGAACGGTTTCGCCCGGTTCCAGCTTGGCATTGTCGAACAGCATATGCTCAACCGTGCCGAAGGTCACGGGAGCGACGGCAGCACCGATGGCGTCCACACCGGGAGGCGCAGCCACGAGCAGGCGGGCCGGAAGGTTCACGGCTTCGCAGGCAAAGCCATCAAGATGGAAACCATGCACGCCGCCGACATGTTCGCACAGATTGTCACGGCCTTCGCGGCAGGCGCGGCAAAGACCGCAGGTGCGCGCACCATAGATCGAAACGAGCTGAGCGGGCAGCAGATTGGAAACGCCGGGGCCCACAGCATCGACAACGCCCGATGCTTCTGCGCCGATAACTAGCGGCATCTTGCGCTTGGCGAAAGCCATGCCGCGCCAGCCCCATACGTCGATATGGTTCAGCGCGACCGCCTTGATCTTGACCGTGACTTCGCCAAGGCCGGGAGGCGGGGGCGGTGCAATATCGGTGATTTCAAGGCGACGGTCGTCGAGAAGCTGCAAAGCGCGCAT
>JAEXXS010000095.1 GCA_023451915.1 Pseudomonadota bacterium
TATGGCGCCTGGACAGGCGAGATTTTCTGGGAAGGCCAGGAGCTCAAAGCCACAGGTATCCGCGATACGGAAGCAGCGGGTATCGTTATCATCCATCAGGAACTGATGATGGTGCCGCATCTGTCGGTAGCTGAGAACATTTTTCTGGGATCGGAGCCCACGAGCGGGGGCTTCATTGATTATGACCAAATGAATGCGCGCGCGACGGAACTTCTGGCGCGTCTCAACATTCACGACATCAATGTCGCACTTCCGGTCTATCATTATCCAGGCGGCAAGCAGCAAC
Source organism: Pseudomonadota bacterium (assembly GCA_023451915.1). The sequence goes on from JAEXXS010000095.1 coordinate 287, forward strand.
TGATCGAGATCGCAAAGGCGATCAACAAGAACGCGAAACTGCTCATTCTTGACGAGCCGACATCGGCGTTGACCGCATCCGAAACGCGCGTTCTTCTCGATCTTATCAAGGACTTCAAGGCGCAAGGCATGGCCTGCGTCTACATTTCCCACAAGCTGGATGAAGTGGCTGAAATTTCCGACACGGTGACAGTTATCCGCGACGGTACGCATATCGCCACCCAACCGATGGCGGAACTCACCACGCCAGCCATCATCACCATGATGGTGGGGCGCGAGATGAAAAACCTGTTTCCGCGCGAGCCGCACGATATTGGCGACGTTGTTTTCGAGGCGCGGAACGTCAGTTGCTGGGATGTGACAAACCCGGATCGCAAGGTTGTTGACAATGTCTCCTTTGCACTTCGGCGTGGAGAAATTCTCGGCATTGCCGGGCTGGTGGGTGCGGGGCGGACCGAACTGGTTTCCAGCCTGTTCGGTGTCTGGCCCGGAGCGCATGAGGAGCAGGTCTTTCTTGAAGGCAGGGAGTTGAAAATCCGCACGCCCCGCGATGCGGTTCGACAGGGCATCTGCATGGTGCCAGAAGACCGCAAGAAGGATGGCATCCTGCCCATTATGCCGGTGGGCTATAATATGACGGTCTCGGTGCTGGATCGGTTTTCCTTGCGAGGATTGCTGGACAAGGAAGCAGAACTGGCCACCATCCAGCGTGAAATTCTGCGCCTCAAGGTGAAAACCGCTGATCCAATGCTGGAAATTTCTTCCTTGTCCGGGGGTAACCAGCAGAAGGCTGTGCTGTCAAAAATGATGCTGCCTGACCCAAAAGTCCTCATTCTCGATGAGCCGACGAGGGGTGTCGATGTGGGCGCCAAATATGAAATCTACAAACTGATCTTCGCGCTTGCGAAACAGGGTGTTGCGGTGCTGATGGTCTCTTCGGAAATGCCGGAGGTTCTTGGCATTAGCGATCGTGTTCTGGTGATCGGCGAGGGTAGGTTGCGCGGCGATTTCCTTAACGAAAATCTCACTCAGGAGCAGGTGCTTGCTGCTGCAATAGGCAAGCCGATAAGCAATGCTGCCTGATCCTCTCGTAACGGTTTGTTTTCACGCTTTACCAGACGCAAATCGTTTCACACCTTTGGAAATAAACAAATTTGACCGGTGCATGATATGACATTGACGGGCAAAAGCCTCCGAAAGTTTCTGGCGGAATACAAGATCGTAGCCCTTTTGATCGTGGTTGCGCTCATCTGGGCGTTGTTTGCGATTCTTACCTACGATCCCGAGATGGGGCGTTCGCAATTTCTGACAGCGCGCAACTTTTCCAATCTCTTACGCCAGATGGCTATTACGGGAATGCTCGCATCTGCGATGGTGTTCGTCATCGTTGCCGGTGAAATTGATCTTTCGGTCGGCGCGCTACTCGGGCTTTTGGGCGGCGTCGCCTCCGTTCTCGACGTGATTTACGGATGGCCGCTATGGGCGACGATCAGCACGGTTCTTGTTTTAGGTGTGGCGCTCGGTGCATTTAACGGATGGCTGACGGCCTATCTTGGTATCCCATCTTTCATCGTCACACTTGGCGGGCAGCTCGTCTTTCGCGGCATTGTGCTCGGTATCATGGGCGGTGTCACGATTGCACCGATCTCGCCAGAATTCAAATATATCGGACAGGGTTATCTGCCGGGCTGGCTCGGCAATCTCTGTGCCATTGCGCTGTTCGGCGTGCTTATTCTTATGACGTTACGCACGCGAGCCAGCAAGCGCAAGCATAACCTCGCGATGCTTTCGTCTGGTATGGAAGTTGCGCGGCTTCTCGGTATTGGTATTCTGATACTGGGCTTCATCCTAATCCTCAATAGCTATCAGGGCGTGCCTGTTCCGGTCTTGATCCTGCTGGTGATCCTTGGTGTCTTCACCGTTATCGCAAAACAGACGGTATTCGGTCGTCACATCTATGCGGTTGGCTCCAATACCGAAGCAACCCGCTTTTCAGGCGTTAACGTCAATTTCGTCAAGATGGCGGTGTTTGCCTTGATGGGACTGATGGCGGCGGTGGCTGGCCTGACGACAACTTCACGCCTTGCCGCGGGCACGCCATCGGCGGGCTTGGGCGGCGAGCTTGACGCCATTGCATCATGCTTCATCGGTGGCACCTCCATGCGGGGTGGTGTGGGTTCTGTACTCGGTGCATTGGTCGGCGCGCTTATCATGTCCAGCCTCGACAACGGCATGTCCATGCTCGGCGTCGATACGTTCTGGCAGCAGATCATCAAGGGCAGCATTCTCGTTCTGGCTGTCTATCTAGACATCGTATCTTCCGGCACACGGCGCGGAT
>JAEXXS010000131.1 GCA_023451915.1 Pseudomonadota bacterium
CGGAACAGCGCGCGATCTTCGGCCTTGTCGATGGCTTCGGCATTGGCGCCGATCATCTCGACATTGTAGCGCTCCAGCACGCCCATGCGGCGCAGCGACAATGCGGTGTTCAGCGCGGTCTGGCCGCCCATGGTCGGCAAAAGCGCATCCGGGCGCTCCTTGGCGATGATCTTGGCGACGACTTCCGGCGTGATCGGTTCGATATAGGTCGCGTCCGCCAGATCGGGATCGGTCATGATGGTGGCCGGGTTGGAGTTGACGAGGATGATGCGGTAGCCTTCCTCTTTCAACGCCTTGCAAGCCTGCGTGCCCGAATAGTCGAACTCGCAAGCCTGGCCGATGACAATGGGGCCCGCGCCGATAATCAGGATCGATTTGATATCTGTACGTTTCGGCATGGGCGCTCATCCTATCTTCTTCGCGCGCATGATCTTGTCCGAAAACCGGTTCCCATTTTCGGGATCATGCTCTTGTTTCACGCATGTCTTGGTCTCGAAACCGGTTCCCACTTTCGAGTGACATGCTGCTTAGCCTGCCAGAAAAGCCCGCACGGTTTTCCGGCGGGTTGGCAGCTTATGAATTCTGTGGGCTAAGCGGGCCTTATAGGCAATGATGACCCAAAGCGGAACCCCACAAATACGCTTATTTCAAAGAAAATGCGGGCGTTCACGAAAAATCTTCGTCATTTATCTGTCTTATGCCGGTGGAGTTCGATCAGGGCCGCCCACAAGACGTGGCCTGCGGTGGCAGAGCGTGCCATAGTTGCTGTGATTTTGTTACGCCGGAGTTGCCGTTTGTGATGAGGCTTGCCATTTACTTTTTATATTGCAGTGCCAACTCTTTATGCGACAATTATACGAGATAATATTTTGCGCCGCAGGGTTTGAAGCGGCCGGTGTTGAGGGAGTGGCATATGCGCTGGCAAGGTCGTAGGCAAAGTGACAATGTGGAAGACCAGCGTGGTGACAGCGGCGGCATAGGCGGCGGCCAGGGCGGTGGTTTCGGCGGTGGCGGACCGGGGTTTCGGGTCGTGCGCGGCGGCGGGCTTTCCGGCATTCTCATTTTGATCGTGATGTTCTTCGTGCTGCGCGCCTTCGGTATCGATCCTATCCCGATTTTGTTTGGCGATGGCGGCATGGGCTCGTCCGTCCAGACACAACAGCAGTCGAGTGGCCGCACGGCTGCCGAGGGCGGCACCGTCGCCAATGACGAGATGACCCAGTTTGCCCGCACGGTGCTTGCGGAAACCGAAGACGTCTGGAGCGGTATTTTCCAGTCGCGCGGCCAGACCTATACCAAGCCGACCATGGTTCTTTTCACCGGGCAGGTGCGTTCGGCCTGCGGTTTTGCCTCCGCAGCCTCCGGGCCGTTCTACTGCCCCGGGGACCGCAAGCTCTACATCGACCTGAGCTTCTATGACGAGCTGGCGAATCGTTTCGGAGCGTCGGGTAACTTTGCGCAGGCCTATGTGTTGGCGCATGAAGTGGGACACCATGTCCAGAATCTGCTCGGCATTCTTCCCAAGTTCAACCAGATGCGCCAGCAGATGAACGAAGTGCAGGCCAACCAGATGTCGGTTCGCGTCGAGCTTCAGGCCGATTGTTTCGCGGGTATCTGGGGCTATTACACCCAGCAGAAGGGTATACTGGAAGCAGGCGACCTTGAAGATGCGCTGAATGCGGCGCATCAGATCGGTGACGATACGTTGCAGCGTCGCAGCCAGGGTTATGTCGTGCCGGAAAGCTTCAACCACGGTACATCGGCGCAGCGCGCCAAGTGGTTCAAACGCGGCTTCGATACCGGCAAACTGGAATCCTGCGATACATTCAGCGGCGACATCTAAGCCGCTTGGAACATTCCATAAAAGGCGGCGTCAGCCGCCTTTTTCTTTGCTAGCAGTGCGATGGTTGAAATCATTTTCTTCGACGCCACTCAAGCGGGCTTGTCGTAGAATAATTTTCCCTATAAAGGTTTCGCGACGGCGCGGCCCTTTTCCCAAATCATGCGTGACGCTCAGCTTTGAGCGGCGATGACGCGCGATCCTTTCCAACAATCAAATCATGATGCTTCCTGCGGCACATCCGCGTGAGCATATTTCAGGTGTTCCTATGCTTGACCCCAAATTCGTAAAACGGGGCCTTTGGCTGGTCTTCATGACGCTTTTTCTCGATATTATCGGGATCGCGATCATCATGCCGGTTCTGCCGTCCTATCTTGAAGAGCTGACTGGCGCGGATGTCAGCACCGCTGCTGTGGACGGCGGCTGGCTGCTTCTGGTCTATGCGGCGATGCAGTTTCTGTTCGCGCCGATGATCGGTAATCTCAGCGACCGTTTCGGACGGCGGCCCGTGCTGCTGGCTTCCATTCTGACATTTGCAATCGACAATCTCATCTGCGCGCTCGCAACCTCATTCTGGATGCTGTTCGTCGGTCGCGTGCTGGCGGGCATCAGCGGTGCCAGTTTTGCGACCGCATCCGCCTATATTGCGGATGTCAGTGATGACAGCAATCGCGCGCGCAATTTCGGTCTGATTGGCATTGCCTTCGGCGTGGGCTTTGCGCTCGGCCCGGTTCTGGGCGGCCTGCTGGGCGAATTCGGACCGCGTGTGCCATTCTACGGCGCAGCGCTGTTGTCCTTCATCAATTTCGTGCTGGCTTACTTCCTGTTGCCTGAAACGCTGTCCCTGCAAAACAGGCGCAGTTTCCAGATCGGACGTGCCAATCCGCTCGGCGCGCTGAAGCAGTTGCGCAGCTATCCCGGCATCGGCTGGGTGATGGCGGTCTTCTTCCTGTATTGGCTGGCCCATGCGGTCTATCCGTCGGTGTGGTCCTTTGTCGGGGCCTACCGCTATAACTGGAACGAGGCTCAGATCGGTCTGTCGCTCGGCATGTTCGGCATCGGCACTGCATTCGTCATGGCGGTTGTGCTGCCACGCGCTCTGCCTATTCTGGGCGAGCGGCGCACGGCCATCACCGGCGTGTTCTTTGCCTGCGTCGGCATGATTGGCTATGCCATCGCCTGGGAGGGCTGGATGGTTTATGCGGTCATCCTCATGACCGCGCTCGAAGGCTTTGCCGATCCGCCGCTACGCAGTATCGCGGCGGGCAAGGTGCCGCCTTCCGCACAGGGCGAGTTGCAGGGCGCGCTGACCAGCGTTTCGAGCATTACGACGATTATCGGTCCGCTGATTTTCACACAGCTCTTCAGCCATTTTACCGGCACGAACGCACCGTTTGACTTTCCGGGCATGCCCTATGCGGTTGCGGCGGGGCTGATCTTCATCGCGCTGGTCGTGGTGGTGGCGCGGGTTTATCCGAAGTCAAAGCCGGCGGATGCTTAAAAGCCCATATCAGAGCATGAAAAAAGCCGGGGTGTTTGCCCCGGCTTTTCATTTACTAACAATATGTTAATCGCTAAATCTCAGATTTAGATTCACGCAGCCTGTTCGCGTTCCGGCAAAAGGGCTTCGCCCTTCTTCTCGCGGATGAGATTGATGAACCGGCGGAAGAGATAGTGCGAATCCTGCGGGCCGGGCGAAGCTTCCGGATGGTGCTGGACCGAGAAGACCGGCTTGCCGATGACGCGCAGACCGCAATTGGTGCCGTCGAAAAGCGAGACGTGGGTTTCTTCAACATTGTTCGGCAGCGATTCAGAATCGACCGCAAAGCCGTGGTTCATCGAAACGATTTCCACCTTGCCGGTCGTGTAGTCCTTGACCGGATGGTTTGCACCGTGATGGCCCTGATGCATCTTTTCGGTGCGGCCGCCGAGAGCCAGCGCCAGCATCTGATGACCGAGGCAGATACCGAAAACCGGCAGGTCGCTGTCAACCAGTTTGCGGATGGTCGGCACGGCATATGCGCCGGTGGCTGCCGGATCGCCGGGGCCGTTCGACAGGAATACGCCGTCAGGATTGTAGGCCAGAACGTCATCGGCGGTCGCCGTTGCGGGCAGAACTGTAACCTTCGCGCCAAGCCCTGCAAGCAGGCGCAAAATGTTGCGCTTCACGCCGAAATCGAGCGCCACCACATGATATTGCGGGTTGTCGAGCTCGCCGAAGCTTTCGCCCTTAATCCAGGGCGTTTCGTTCCAGACCTGGCTCTGGCCGATGGTGACATCCTTGGCGAGATCGAGATTTTCCAGGCCGCTCCAACCGGCAGCGCGCGCCTTCAAGGCATCGATGTCGAACTTGCCGTTCGGGTCATGCGCGATGACGGCATTCTGCGCGCCGCGTTCGCGGATCAGTGCGGTGAGGGCGCGCGTGTCGATGCCTGCAAGCGCGATAACGCCACGCGCCTTCAGCCATGCGTCGAGATCTTCGCTGGAGCGATAATTGGAGGGCGCGGTGATATCGGCCTTGAAGATCGCGCCGACTGCGCCGTGGCGATTGGCTGGCGTCAGGTCTTCGATATCTTCAACATTGGTGCCGACATTGCCGATATGCGGGAAGGTGAAGGTGACGATCTGTCCGGCATAGGAGGGGTCGGTCAGGATTTCTTCATAACCGGTGAGCGCCGTGTTGAAGACAACTTCTGCTTCGATTGCGCCGGTCGCGCCGAGGCCCTTGCCTTCGATCACGGTGCCGTCGGCAAGAACCAGAACGGCAGTTCGCTTTTCGGTTGTCCAGGGTGCGGTTTTCGGGGTCGTTTCGGTCATATGTGCACTCCTGTTTGATCTGCAGCACTTAAAATCCGTGCCACGTTTAATGTTTTAGCGTTTCCGTACGCGCTCATGTTCCATCCCTCCAGCTTCACCCCTGTTACCGGGCGAATGGCTTGAAAGACGGAGCGTCAATGGTCATATACGCGCCAACAGGCGACGGGGTCATATATGCGCCAAAAGGCAGCGGGGATTTCAAATCTCCCACTGCGAGCATGTACCGATGTCCTGCTAAG
>JAEXXS010000204.1 GCA_023451915.1 Pseudomonadota bacterium
ATATAAATCCCGTATATATCGAGTTCAGGTCGCATGATCGTTCACATTCAAGTCTTCACGGGGCTGTTCTTCCGGCGGCTGTTTGTCAGGCAGCTTGCGGCAGCTCCAATTGCGGGCGCGGCGGCAAGGCAAAAGGCGGCGCCTTGGGAAACAGGTTGAAACGCAGCGCCACCAGTGCAAGCCGCGGACGGCGGGCAACGGCGGGCGAACCGCTTTCGATGATCGCCGCTATCGCTTTGTCGATGGAGGCGAGCAGTTGTTCATCGGTATTCTTGCGCGACTGATCGTCCGGTCCATGCTTGGACAGGGATCGATAATGCGCGCCGACACCGTCCAGCACCGCATCCACTGCATCCCGGCAGGGCTCGGGCAGTTTGGCGCGATATTGCTGCAGGTCGATGGTGTTCATCCCGTTGCGCAGATCGCGCAGCAGATCGACCTTGGCGACATCCGCCGCCGGGATCAGCGCCAGGCGTGGCGTCATCATGCCGATGCGGTCGATCATGCGCAGTAACAGGCGGTTCATATGCTGGCGGCGATGACGGCTTGGGCCGCGTTCGGTCGCCGCCACGATATCGCGCCAGCCGGCCTTGACCAGACGCCGCACGCTCCATTCCGCACCGACCGAGCGCACGATGGAGGTTGTCACCGCAGCCATGACGATGCCGATAACCGTTGCGAGATTGGCATTGGCAAAGGAGACGAAATCGGAGGTGGCGTGGCTTTGCAGCATGAGCATGTTCGGCAGGTTCACACAGAGCACCATGCCCAGCAGAAACTGCGACGGAATTGCCAGAAGCACACCGGCAGGCACCAGAAACAGACCCAGCACGAGCGCGAGCGGAAAGAAGCCGTCCACCAGCGGCAGCAGCGCGAATTCGAAGATGAAAGCGGCTGCGATCACGATCATCAACAGCCAGTTGAACTTGCGCATCACCGGCACGGGATCGTCCATCGTTGCAAAGATACAGCAGAAGATGCCTGCCATCATCGCGGCTGCACTGCCCTGCGACCAGCCGGTAGCGATCCAGAAAGCGGTCGCGACACTGGTTGCGAGAAAGGCCGAAAAGCCCGACAGAAACGCCATACCATAATCGCGGTGCGCCGGACGCCCCTTCAGATGGGCATCGTAACGGCGCCAGCGCAACGCATGACCGCGCTTTGCACCTGATACGATATCCTGACGCAGCGTGATACAATCGCTCCAGATCTGGACCAGATCGCGCACACGCGCGGCCAGATTGAACGGCAGCAGCTCGCCCAAGGTGGAGGCGTCCTTGCCATGGCGATCAATCTCGCCAATCAGCTTCAACAGAACGGCGCGGCGCTCTTCGCTCAGGCTTTCGCCGCTTTCGAGCCAGTCACAGGCTTCATCGAGAAGCTGCTGAACTGCCGGATGCCACGGCTTTTCGCCCTCACCCGGCTTCAGCACGATGACATCATGCAGGCTGGAAATGATCGGCAGCACGGCAACCATACGCTGTTGCAGCACATGCAGCAGGGTTCCAACGCCGCGTATGGACGAGGTGTCATAGGCCACATGGGTGGTCAGATTGCGCAGTTCCAGCGCGTCCGATGCCAGACGCTGACGGTCGCGAAGAAATTGCGGGCTGGCGCCCTCGCCGCGCATGGTGGCGACGGCGAGGCGTGAGCCTTCACGCAGCCAGTTGTCGATACGACCGACCAGAACCGGCCCGCTGTGGCGCGGAAAGACGAGGCGGTTGACCACTGCCGCACAGATAATGCCAATGGCAATTTCCTCGACGCGGCCAAGCGCATAATCAAACGTGGTTTCGGGAACGGAAACCACGGCAAAACTTGCAATCGCCACCGTGTAACCGGCGAGCATGAACAGATAGCTGCGCGGCGTGCCGTCGAGCAGGCTGATCGCCAGACAGACGCCCATCCACAAGCCGATGGCGACGGTCAAGATTTCCGGCGAATTGATCAGATGCGGCACGAACAGGATCGTCACCGCGCCGCCGATGATCGTGCCGATCAGGCGATAGATGCCCTTGGATGTGGTGGCCCCTGAAAGCGGATGTGCGACGATGTAAACGGCGGCAATAGACCAGTATGGGTTCGGCAGATTGGCCATCAGCGCAATCCACAAGGCAAGCATACCGGCGGCGAATGTCTTTAGGGAAAAGACGACGTCCCAGAATTTCGGGGTTGTTTCGGCAAGCTTGGTCATGGTTTTCGAAGGCAGCGTTGTTTTAAAGGTTGAGGAATTTCTCGTTCAGCTTGCGCAAGACTTCCATGGCGATATCAACCTGTTCGGCGTCGAAATCGCTTAAGAACTGCGTCCGAAGACGGGCCGCAGACTTTTCCACCTTGGTGGCGAGGACGCGGCCGTCTTCTGTCAACTGGATGAGCTTGACGCGACGGTCGGCATCGTCGGCGACGCGCAGGATCAGGCCATCCTTCTCCAGCTCATCGACGACACGAACAATCGTCGCCCCCTCAATGCCGACCCGCTCGGCCAGCACCCCCTGGGGGATCAGATCGCCATGCCGCAAGAGGGTCATCAGCGGAACCGCTTTCGCATCGGAAAGACCGTGCTCCGCCATGGCCGCATCAAAGGCTTTCCGCCATCCTCTGGCGGTGCTTGCAAGAAGCGGCGCGAATTCGACCCAGGCTTGTTTCATCACTTCAATTCCATTCAAATAGATAGCTTCATACCTATATGGATACAATCTAATTAGATTCAACCGCTAGACATTTCCCATCAATTGTTTGTGTAAGCCATTTGTTATATGAGAGCGATATTCAATCCGCAGGCTGGCGGAACAGTTACACAAAGCGCTTGACCGGCGGGCTTTCCCTCTGCCATCGATGCAATCATGCGCGCAAATTACAAAATGCAACGACTTTATATCGAGGACGACCTTGCCCGGGAAACGCCGGTGGAGGCTGCGCCGCAGGCTGCACATTATCTCATTCACGTGCTGCGTCTGAAAGAGGGCGATGAAGTTCTCGTCTTCAACGGGCGCGACGGAGAATGGAAGGCCCGGCTGAAGCCGGAAGGCAAGAAACGAGTTCTGCTTATCCCCGTTGAAGAAACGCGCCCGCAACCAGCACTGAGCGATCTCGTCTATTGTTTCGCGCCGCTGAAACAGGGCCGCCTCGATTATATGGTGCAGAAGGCCGTTGAAATGGGCGCAGGCGTTTTGCAGCCTGTCATCACCCAGCACACGCAGGTGCCGAAGCTCAGCACCGACAAGATAAAGGCCAATGCCATCGAAGCTGCCGAGCAATGCGGCGTGCTCAGCCTGCCGGAATGCCGCGACGCCCTGCGCTTCGACCGCTTTATCGACCAGTGGGACCCATCACGCCGTCTGATCTTTTGCGATGAGGGGCACGAATCGGACGATCCGTTGAGCATTCTGCAAGGTTTGAAATCTGGACCAACGGGACTTCTGATCGGCCCGGAAGGCGGGTTTTCGGAAGAAGAGCGGCAAGGGCTGCACCGCCTGCCCTTCGTGACCGCCATTCCGCTCGGCCCCCGCATCTTGCGGGCGGATACCGCAGCCGTTGCGGCCATGGCTCTGGTACAGGCTATTCTCGGCGACTGGAGAAATGCGGCATGATGTTCTCTAAATCGATCGTTCAATGAAATTGACTTGCGTGATTTGACAAATTTGTCCAATCACGCTGACAAGCTGAAATACGACCAGGGATAGACTGTATGGCGCGCGATACGACTGACGAAACGGCACTGACGGGCGTTGAAGAACTGGCGATCTATCTTTCCGGGGGAAACAAGCCCAAGGATGGCTGGCGCATCGGCACCGAGCACGAGAAGTTTCCCTTCTATACGGCTGACAACAGCCCGGTTCCCTATGCGGGGCCGCGCGGCATCAAGGCTATTCTGGAAGGCATGCAGGCCATACTCGGCTGGGAGCCGATCATGGATGAAGGCAACATCATCGGATTGGTGGAGCCGACCGGACAGGGCGCAATTTCGCTGGAACCGGGCGGCCAGTTCGAGCTTTCCGGCGCGCCGCTTACCACCATTCACCAGACCTGCCGCGAGATGAACGCGCATCTGAGCCAGGTGCGAGAAATCGCCGAGCCTCTGGGCATTCGTTTTCTGGGCGTCGGCGGCAGCCCGAAATGGACGCTGGCCGAAACGCCGGTCATGCCGAAGTCGCGCTACAAGATCATGACCAACTACATGCCGAAAGTCGGCCATGAAGGTCTGGACATGATGTACCGGACCTCGACCATTCAGGTTAACCTCGATTTCAGCTCGGAACGCGACATGCGCCGCAAGATGCAGGTTTCGATGAAACTGCAATCGGTCGCCACAGCGCTGTTTTCCAGTTCGCCCTTCACCGAAGGCAAGCCGAACGGTCTTCTGTCATGGCGCTCCAATATCTGGCGCGACACCGACAACCAGCGCGCCGGTGTGCTGCCCTTCGTCTTCTCGGAAAATTTCGGTTTCGCGGATTATGTCGACTGGGCACTCGACATTCCGATGTATTTCATCCTACGCGATGGCCGTTATCACGATTGCACCCATGTCACGTTCCGCCAGTTCATGAACGGCGCGTTGAAGGGTGAAGTCAGCGATCCGGTGCCGAATATGGGCGACTGGACCAACCATCTTTCGACGCTATTCCCGGAAGTGCGCCTCAAGCGCTTCCTCGAAATGCGCGGCGCGGACGGCGGCCCGTGGCGGCGCATCTGCGCCCTGCCCGCCTATTGGGTCGGCCTGCTCTATGACGAAGAAGCCCTGACGGCAGCCGAAATGCTGACCAAGGACTGGACCTATGAAGAGGTTCTGGCGCTGCGCAACGATGTGCCCTCAAAGGCGCTCACCGCAACATTCCGCGGCAAGCCGCTGGAAGGCATCGCCCGCGAAACGCTGAAGATTTCGCGTCTCGGCCTGAAGAACCGTAACAAGCTGAATGCGGAAGGCTTTGACGAAACCCACTTCCTCGCGCCACTCGAAGAAATCGTCGCCGCCGGTATCACCGATGCCGAGCGCATGCTGAAAGCCTATAACAGCATCTGGGGCGGTTCAGTCGAGCCGATCTTCCTGGAATATGCCTACTGAGCTTTGAGCCGGTAGAACCACCCAAACAAAAGGGCGCGTTTTTCGCGCCCTTTTTCGTTGGAATCAGCTCGTGACCTGCTGACCCTTGGTCGGATCGGGGATAACAACAATCGTGCTGCCATCGCGCACATTGTTATAAAGGTCGATCACATCCTGATTGAGCATGCGGATACAGCCGGAGGAAACCGCCTTGCCGATGCTCCATGCTTCCGGCGATCCGTGGATACGGTATAGCGTATCGCGGCCATCCTTATGGATATACATAGCGCGCGCGCCAAGCGGGTTCTTGAGACCGGGCGGCATACCGCCATTGGCGATGCTATAAGGCTGGAGCGCTGGCTGGCGCGCCACCATCTCGTCGGGCGGCGTCCAGCGTGGCCACTGGCGCTTGTAGGCGACCACCGCACGGCCCGCCCAGGCAAAGCCGTCGCGACCGACGCCGATGCCGTAGCGCATCGCACGACCATTGCCGAGCACGTGATAGAGATATTTGTTCGGCGTATCGACGATGATGGTGCCCTTCGCCTCGGATGTCGGATAATCGACTTCCTGCCGCCAGAACTTTTGATCGACCTTGCTGATATCGACGGCGGGCAGCGGAAACTGCTCTTCCGGCATCGCCTGATACATGAGCGGCACCGGCTGCGAGGGGGCGACCGGCTTGTTGACCGGCTTTGCCGGTTGCGGCGGCTGGGCGGTCGAAACACAGCCTGACAATGCAACAGCACTTGCGCCGATCAGAAAGCTGCGGCGGTTGAACGCCGCCGTCTTCAAGCCGGGAAAGAGGGCGCCCTGGGAGTTTTTACGCGACATCCTTGAACTCTTTGTTGGACACGCATCGCGGCAATGAACGAGGGTCGTCGCGCCGCAATTGTGCCGATCATTTCGGATGTGCGAGAAAGAAAAGGCGAAGCTTAAGCCAGCCTTAAGAGAAACGCCGCTGCGGGCGACACTTCTCAATTCGGCATTCAAGACATTATGAGTGTTGCTAAAATAGCGATCCCTGCCCGCCAGAGCGAGCCGATGCAGGTTTTTTCGGCGCGCCTGGTTTGGCTGACGATTCGTCGTCTCTGCCGTCATCGGCAATCACCGCAACATCGCCATCACGGAAACGAAGCGACAGGGCATCGCCCGTAGCCACATTTGCCGCCTGCTTGACCGGGTTCCCATCCGCATCGAAGACGATGGCAAAGCCGCGATCCAGCACGCTTTCATAGGACAGGCTGCGCATGAGGCGTTCCAGTTCCTGTCCGCGCCGTTTGGCGCGTTCGATCAAAAGTCTCACGGCCTGATCGCGCCTACGATCCAGCTGATCGACCATTGAGTTGGCAAGACGGGTGCGACGCAAGATCGGTTCCGGGACCAGCCGGTTGCCACGATGCAAGAGCGCCGTGCGGCGTTCCCGCAAAAAGGCTTCCAGCGCGCGCGGCAATCGCTGACCGAGCAACGACATGGTGCGTTGCTGTTCCACGAAACGGCGCTGCAGCAGGCGCGGCGACAATTGCCGGGCGCGCCCTTCAAAGTGAACGCGCTTCTTCTGCGTGTTGACGAACAGCGCCCGTGTCAGCCGCGAGGCGGATTCGTCAAAGCGGCGGCGTGGCAAGGCGAGCAGCTGATCGGCGGTGGGCAGCGCACGTGCCGCCGCGCGATGCGCCTGTCGCTTAAGATCGATGAAGCGCGACATGGCCGATGCAAGACGCGCCGATTGTCCGGCAAGCGTTGCCTGCAAATCAGCCCTCACCGGCACCGCCATTTCGGCAGCGCCTGTCGGGGTTGGTGCGCGGACATCGGCAGCAAGATCGATCAGCGTCCAGTCGGTTTCGTGGCCGACCGCCGAAATCACCGGAATATGCGATGCCGCCACGGCGCGCACGACGATTTCGTCGTTGAAGCCCCAGAGGTCTTCCAGACTGCCGCCGCCGCGCGCCACGATCAGCACATCGGGACGCGGGATCGCACCATCTTCCGGCAAGGCATTGAAGCCATTAACGGCAGCGGCCACTTCGAGACCGCTCGTCTCGCCCTGCACACGCACGGGCCAAACAATGACATGCAGCGGGTAGCGATCCGAAATGCGGTGAATAATATCGCGAATGACAGCGCCTGTCGGCGATGTCACCACCCCGATCACCCGCGGCATGAAGGGCAAAAGCTGCTTGACCGCCGGATCGAACAGGCCTTCCGCCGCCAAGCGGCGCTTGCGCTCTTCCAGAAGCGCCATCAGCGCACCGGCGCCTGCCGGTTCCATCTGCTCGATGACGATCTGATATTTTGACGATCCCGGATAGGTGGTCAGCTTGCCGGTGGCGATAACCTCCATGCCCTCTTCGGGACGAAAGCGCAGGCGACCCATGGAGCCGCGCCAAATCACGGCTTCCAGCCGCGAGCGGTCGTCCTTCAAGGCAAAATAGGCATGACCGGACGAATGCGGTCCGCGATAACCGGAGATTTCTCCCCGCACGCGCACATGGCCGAACACATCCTCGACCGTGCGCTTCAAAGCGCCGGAAATCTCGGAAACGCTATACTCGGCGACATTCGACGATGCGCCGGTAAAACTCGAATCGGAACCCATGCTCA
>JAEXXS010000205.1 GCA_023451915.1 Pseudomonadota bacterium
CGATGACCCAGCAGGTTCTTCCCTTTGTTGCCCGGCATATCGGGCCAAGAGTTGAAGACGAGCGCGCCATGTTGGCTGCGCTCGGCCTTCCTTCGATGGAAACCCTCATCACGCAGGCTGTTCCGGCATCCATTCGCCTCAACCGTGCACTGGATCTGCCAGCGCCCTTGAGTGAACATGCGGCACTGGCCGAACTGAATGAAATCATGGGCCGCAACGTGGTGAAGAAGAGCTTCATCGGTGCGGGCTATCACGGCGTGCACACGCCGCCGGTGATCCAGCGCAACTTGTTTGAAAATCCAGCCTGGTACACGGCTTATACGCCTTACCAGTCGGAAATCAGCCAGGGTCGTCTGGAGCTGCTGTTCCATTTCCAGACGCTGGTTGCCGAGCTGACCGGCCTGCCGGTGGCCTGCGCTTCGCTGCTCGATGAAGCAACCGCTGTTGCTGAAGCTGTCGGCGTTGCCTGCCGTCATCACCGCGACAAGCGCAGCCGCGTGCTTCTGGCGGGCGATCTGCATCCGCAGACGGTGGATGTCGTCAATACGCGCGCCGAACCGCTCGGCTGGCTGGTCGAGAGCGGCAGCACCGTTGACGACAACACTGCTGCGGTCATCGTGCCGTGGCCGGACACCAAGGGCGTTTATGGTGACTTCTCCGGCGTTATTGCCGATGCAAAAGCCAAGGGCGCGCTGGTTATCGCCGTCGCCGATCCGCTGGCACTGACCATCATGGAAGCCCCTGCCACATGGGGTGCAGACATGGCTGTCGGTTCCATGCAGCGTTACGGCGTGCCGATGGGCTTTGGCGGCCCGCATGCCGCTTATCTCGCCGTGTCTGAGCCGCTCACCCGCATCATTCCGGGCCGCATCGTCGGCCAGTCGGTCGATGCGCATGGCCGCGCGGCCTATCGTCTGGCGCTCCAGACCCGCGAACAGCATATCCGTCGCGACAAGGCGACCTCGAATATCTGCACCGCGCAGGCGCTGCTCGCCAATATGGCAGTGTCCTATGCTATCTGGCACGGTCCGGCTGGTTTGCAGGCGATTGCAACCCGCATTGCCGGTCTCGCCGCCCGCTTCGCCGCTGGCCTCAAAGCCGCTGGCGTCGAAATCGCGGGTGACAGCCTGTTCGATACGGTTTCGGTCAAAGTTGCTGGCAAGGCTGCGAAGATCGCCGACGAAGCCGACAAGGGCGGTCGTCTGCTGCGCGTCATCGATGCCGACACGCTTGGCGTGACTTTCGACGAAACCACGACCGAAGACGATCTGGCGGCGCTCGCCGTTTTGTTCGGCGCGAAGGCAGTCGAAGGCGATAAGGTACTCGTTCCAGGCAAGGGACGGGGTGAAG
This sequence comes from Pseudomonadota bacterium, assembly GCA_023451915.1. The sequence goes on from JAEXXS010000205.1 coordinate 1,351, forward strand.
GCTTCCTCACGCAGGATGTGTTCCATTCGCACCGTTCGGAAACCGAGATGATGCGCTTTCTGCGTCGTCTGGCCGACAAGGATCTGGCGCTTGATCGCGCGATGATCCCGCTCGGTTCCTGCACCATGAAGCTCAATGCGGCAGCAGAAATGATGCCGGTGAGCTGGAACACCGTTGCCAATCTGCATCCTTTCGCACCTGCCGCGCAGGTGCAGGGCTATGCGAAAATGACAGCCGACGTCGAAGCATGGCTTTGCGAAGTCACCGGCTTTGCGGGCGTTTCGCTGCAGCCAAATGCCGGCAGCCAGGGCGAATATGCGGGTCTTCTCGCAATCCGTCACTATCACCAGTCGCGTGGCGAAGGACATCGCAACATCTGCCTGATCCCGTCTTCCGCGCATGGCACCAATCCCGCCAGCGCTTCGATGGCAGGCATGAGTGTTGTCGTGGTCAATTGCCGTCCGGATGGCGATATCGATATCGACGATCTCAGGGCCAAGGCCGAGAAGCATCGCGATAATCTCGCGGCGTTCATGATTACCTATCCGTCGACCTATGGCGTGTTCGAAGAAGGCATCAAGGCTTTCTGCGAAATCGTCCATGACAATGGCGGCCAGGTCTATTTCGACGGTGCAAACCTCAATGCGCTCGTCGGCCTTGCGCGCCCATGCGACATCGGCGCCGATGTCTGCCACATGAACCTGCACAAGACCTTCTGCATTCCGCATGGCGGCGGTGGTCCAGGTGTCGGTCCGATTGGCGTTGCAAAGCATCTGGTGCCTTATCTGCCTGGTCATGTCGACCTTGGGTCCAAGCACGCCGTTTCGGCTGCACCGTTCGGCAGCGCGTCCATTCTGGTCATTACGTGGATGTATATCCGCATGATGGGCGGCGCGGGCCTGAAAAAGGCAACCGCAGCTGCGATCCTCAACGCCAACTATATCGCGCATCGGTTGAAGGACGCTTATCCGATCCTTTACACCGGCGCGCATGATCGCGTGGCGCATGAGTGCATTGTGGATACGCGTGTTCTGAAAGACAGCGCAGGCGTGACTGTGGAAGACGTGGCCAAGCGCCTCATCGACTATGGTTTCCACGCGCCGACCATGTCGTGGCCGGTCGCTGGTACGCTGATGATCGAGCCGACGGAATCCGAGCCGAAGTCGGAAATCGACCGTCTTTGCGATGCGATGATCGCCATTGCAGGCGAAGCGAAGAAGATTGCCGATGGTGTCTGGCCAAAGGACGACAATCCGCTCGCCAACGCGCCGCACACGGCAGGCGATACGCTGGCTAGCGAATGGACGCATCCTTACACCCGTGAGGAAGCGGTTTTCCCGGCCATTGCCCTTGGCGGCGAATTCGACGCGACGGCAAAATACTGGCCGCCGGTCAGCCGCGTGGACAATGTCGGTGGTGACAGAAACCTCATCTGTTCCTGCCCGCCGGTTGCAGCCTACGGTTGATCGCTGGTTGGGTGACTGAAAATATGAAAGCGCCGCAGAAATGCGGCGTTTTTTTAAATGGCAATATGTTTATTGTAACTTGGGATTTCGCCTGCTGTGCGAGATGGTGCATATATTCACCGTGTCGAATGATGTAAAATATCGATCAAACGGAGAATATATGAAGTTTATTTTCTCAATGGCGCTTGTTGCGCTTGCTTATACTGGCTATGGCACAATTGAATCGCAAGCCGGAATATCACCCCATGGCCCAGATGCTCCAG
>JAEXXS010000213.1 GCA_023451915.1 Pseudomonadota bacterium
TCCCGCCATCGATTTGAAAGACGGTCAATGCGTGCGCCTGAAGCTCGGCGACATGGATCAGGCCACCGTCTACAACACCGACCCGGCTGCGCAGGCCAAAGCCTTTGAAGATCAGGGCTTTGAATGGCTGCATGTGGTCGATCTCAACGGCGCTTTTGCTGGCGAAAGCGTCAATGGCGCTGCGGTCGAAGCAATCCTCAAGGCCACCAAAAACCCGGTGCAGCTGGGCGGCGGCATTCGCACCCTTGGGCATATTGAAAGCTGGCTTTCCAAGGGGCTGCGCCGCGTCATTCTCGGCACGGTTGCCGTGCGCGACCCGGCGCTGGTGATCGAAGCCTGCAAGGCGTTTCCGGGACAGGTCGCCGTTGGCATCGACGCCAAGGGCGGCAAGGTCGCCGTAGAAGGCTGGGCGGAAGCGTCTGAGCTTGGCGTGATCGAATTGGCGAAGAAGTTCGAAGGCGCTGGCGTCGCCGCCATCATCTATACGGATATCGACCGCGATGGCGTTCTGGCCGGGATCAATTGGGAATCGACGCTGGCGCTTGCCGAGGCGGTTTCCATTCCGGTGATCGCATCGGGCGGCCTCGCTTCGATGGACGACATCAAGCGTCTCGCCGCTCCGGATGCACGCAAGCTTGAAGGTGCGATTTCAGGCCGTGCGCTTTATGATGGTCGCATCGACCCGGCTGAAGCGCTATCCTTGTTGAGGGCCACAGTATGACACTCAAGGCACGCGTAATCCCCTGTCTCGATGTGAAGGACGGCCGCGTCGTCAAGGGCGTCAACTTTGTCGATCTGATCGATGCGGGTGATCCGGTGGAAGCCGCCCGCGCTTATGATGCGGCGGGCGCGGACGAATTGTGTTTCCTCGACATCACGGCGTCTTCGGACAATCGCGAGACAATTTTCGATGTGGTGGCCCGGACGGCAGAACAGTGCTTCATGCCGCTGACCGTTGGCGGCGGTGTGCGCCAGGTTGCCGATATTCGCAAACTGCTTCTGGCGGGCGCCGACAAGGTGTCGATCAACACGGCGGCGGTGAAAAACCCGGAATTTGTTGCCGAGGCGGCGGACAAGTTCGGCAACCAGTGCATCGTCGTTGCCATCGACGCCAAGAAGGTTTCGGGCGAAGGCGAAGCGGACCGCTGGGAAATCTTTACCCATGGCGGTCGCCAGACCACAGGCATTGATGCGGTGGAATTCGCCCGCAAGGTGGTCGATCTGGGGGCCGGCGAAATCCTGCTCACCTCGATGGACCGCGACGGCACCAAGGCTGGTTACGACGTGGCGCTGACCCGCGCTGTTGCTGACAGCGTGCGCGTGCCGGTGATTGCTTCGGGCGGCGTCGGCAATCTGGATCATATGGTGGCGGGGATTCGCGACGGTCATGCGACGGCTGTGCTGGCCGCTTCGATCTTCCACTTCGGCACTTATTCGATCGGGGAAGCGAAGCGCTATATGGCCGAAGCGGGTATTCCGATGCGGCTCGATCCGGTTCGCTAGAGCATTTCCAGCAAAAGTGCGTAGCGGTTTTGCGTAGGATAATACGTAAAAACAAATAGATAGAGCGGTTCCGCGATTCCGTTTTAACCGGAACCGCTCTAACAAGACTAGAAATGACGGGAGGAACCCCGATGGGCCAGTTTACGCTCGCAGATCTTGAACGCATCGTGGCGGAACGCGCCAGCGTGACGGACGGATCGTCCTATACGGCGAGCCTTGTCGCCAAAGGCCAGGCCAAGGCATCGCAAAAGCTCGGCGAAGAAGCCGTGGAAACGGTGATTGCCGCTGTTTCCGGCGACCGCGCAGGCGTGGTCTCCGAAAGTGCCGATCTGCTTTATCACCTGATGGTGGTCTGGAAAATTGCCGGTGTGCCGCTCGAAGAGGTTTTGCAGGAACTCGATCGCCGCACGGGCCAGACCGGCCTTGAAGAAAAGGCCGCTCGCCCGAAGGCGTGAACCTGCAAAGGATCGCGCTGAATAGAAGGCCGGAGTAGTTCAGGTTAAAACGGAATCGTGGAGCCGATTTATCTATTTGTTTTTACGCATTATCCTGCGCAAAACCGCTTCGCACTTTTGCTGGAAATGCTCTAGAGAGACGACAGTTCATGTGGGAAAAAGTGGATCAGCTCACCCCTTCCAGATATTCGCCCTACCGTTTTTTCTCGGCAGAGGAATGGGCCGGTTTTCGCGCGGATACGCCCCTCACCCTGACCTATGAAGAGGTCAAGCGGTTGCGCTCGCTTGGCGACCCCATTGATCTCGATGAGGTGCGGCGCATCTATCTGTCACTGTCGCGGCTGCTCTATGCGCATGTTGAGGCAAGCCAGCTTTTGTTTCGCCAGCGCCAGCAATTCCTCAATATGGAGGAAACCTTCAGGACGCCCTTCATCATCGGCGTTGCCGGTTCGGTTGCGGTGGGCAAGTCCACGACGGCGCGTATCCTGAAGGAACTGCTCGCCCGCTGGCCGTCCAGCCCGAAGGTTGATCTGGTGACGACGGACGGTTTCCTCTATCCCAACGCCGTTCTGCGCGAGCAGAACATGATGGAGCGCAAGGGCTTTCCGGAAAGCTATGATATCGGCGCTGTTCTGCGCTTTTTGTCGGCGATCAAGGCGGGCATGAGCCATGTGCGCGCGCCGCTTTATTCGCATTTGAGCTATGACGTGCTGCCGAACGACTACCAGGTCGTCGACAAGCCGGACATTCTGATTTTCGAGGGCATCAATGTCCTTCAGGTGCGTGATCTGCCGGAAGACGGCAAGATGGTGCCGTTCGTGTCGGATTTCTTCGACTTCTCGATCTATATCGATGCCGATCCGCAGCTGATCCACAAATGGTATATCGACCGTTTCATGCGCCTGCGCGAAACGGCCTTCCGCGATCCGCAATCCTTCTTCCATCGCTATTCGCAGCTTTCGGAAGATGCGGCGCGTTCCATCGGCGAAGGACTGTGGCAGAACATCAATCTGCGCAATCTCAATGAGAATATCCTGCCGACCCGCCCGCGCGCCGATCTGATCCTGCGCAAGGGCAGCGACCATCTGATCGAAGAGGTCGCCCTCAGGAAGATATGAAAAGAAATCAGTCCATTGGACTGATTTCCCCGCCTAGGCGCTACGCAGTTTTGCTGCAAATGCTCTATCGCGTGCAATCCTCGATAAACCGCGCCAGATAGGCATCGAAAACCGCAGGCGTTTCGCGGAAAGGGGCGTGACCGGCGTTGTCGATGACGTGGGTTTTGCCCTCCCAAAGATTACCGAAACGGACTTTCGACACAAAGTCGAGCTCGACGAAGGGCTCGTCGCGACCATTGACCACGGCGATGGGCAGCTTTGCTGCCGCCGCGATATCGCGCTGGTTTCCGCCGGTTCCAGCGGCGAATTTCTCGAACATGATCCGCCGCGCGCGTCCGTCCGTGCGGGCGACGATATCGAGCAGCGAAGGTTCAAACGGTTCACCGCAGGTACTGCGGGCATAGGACTCGACATCGCGCGCGGAAAACACTTCCTGCCCGGCCAGCGCCATGTCGGGGCCGCTTTTGAAGCCCTGCCCCACTTCCTCCCGGGCGACCGGCGGCGTGCCGGTAATCATCAGTCCGCGCATTCCGGGGTAGCGGGAAATCATCTCAAGCCCGATATGGCCGCCGAGCGACCAGCCGAAAACCACCGCATCCGCGATGCCGAGCTTTTCCAGCACTTCCGTCATGGCGTCGGCATAGCCTTCCATGGAATAGCTGCGGTCTGGATCGATGGCGTCGCCCGACTGTCCATGGCCCGGAAGATCGGGCGCGATCACGCGCCATTTCTTGCCGATCTCGCCTTCGAGCTGGTTCTGGAAGATCGCGCTTGCACTCGAATTGCCATGGATCATCAGAAGGGGCGCGCCCTTGCCCGCACTTTCGCGCACCGCGATTTTACCGTGGCTGGTTTCGAGATCGTAAAGTTTCGTGGTCATGCGTTTCCCCTGCTCATGCGGTCTTGTCGGGATTGGAATTCGGGTCTGATGCTTCAGTCGAAGGAAATCTTGCCGCGTCCTTTTTTGATATCCGCGCGGCCTGATTTTGCTTTCAGGCGGCGTTCGACGGAGCCTTTGGTGGGTCGGGTTTTCTTGCGGGGCGGCGGTGGCGGTTCGGCGGCCTTGGCGATCAGCGCGATCAACCGTTCGCGCGCATCTTCGCGGTTGCGCTCCTGCGTGCGGAAACGGTTGGCTTCGATGAGAATGTCACCGTCCTTGGTGCCCTTCTGACCGGCAAGCTTGAAAAGGCGCGTGAGAATATCTTCCGGCAAGCCGGAGCGGGCCGCATGAAAGCGCAGCTGTACCGCCGTCGAAACCTTATTGACGTTTTGCCCGCCGGGACCAGAGGCGCGAATGAAGCTCTCCTCCAGATCGTCCTCGCGGATCGTCAGGCGATTGGTGATGCGGATGATGTTCCGGTTCTCTTCCATGACGACGAGATATACCGCTTTGTATCCCTTATACAAAAGAAAAACCCGGCCTTTCAGCCGGGCTCTCCCTCCTCCTCAGGATAGCTTGCTCATTCTGCAGCGATGCGGATCGCCGGAGCCGCGTCCTTGACCTCGTGATCGACGTGGCGCTCGAACTTTTCGAAGTTGGTGACGAACATGTCGACCAGCTTCTTGGCCTGCGCATCATAGGCCGCTTTATCGGCCCAGGTCGAACGCGGATCGAGAATGGACGTATCCACGCCCGGCACTTCAACCGGAACGGCGAAGCCGAAATTCGGATCGATGCGGAATTCCGCATTGTTCAGCGAGCCGTCGAGAGCGGCAGCCAAAAGCGCGCGGGTAGCCTTGATCGGCATGCGCTTGCCGGTGCCATAGGCGCCGCCGGTCCAGCCGGTGTTGACCAGCCAGCAATCAACCTTGTGCTCGGCGATCAGCTTGCGCAGCAGATTGCCGTATTCCGATGGGTGACGCGGCATGAAGGGTGCGCCAAAGCAGGTCGAGAAGGTTGCTTCCGGTTCGGTGACGCCCTTTTCCGTGCCCGCCACCTTTGCGGTGTAACCGGACAGGAAGTGGTACATGGCCTGTGCAGGCGTCAGCTTGGCGATGGGCGGCATCACGCCGAAAGCATCGGCGGTGAGCATGATGATGTTTTTCGGCTGACCGCCCTTGCCCGTCTTCGACGCATTCGGGATGAAATCGAGCGGATAGGCGCAACGGGTGTTTTCGGTCAGCGAACCATCGTCGAAATCCGGCTGGCGGTTGGCGTCGAGCACGACGTTTTCCAGCACAGTGCCGAAACGTTGCGTCGTGGCATAGATTTCCGGCTCCGCTTCGGCGGAAAGACGGATGGTCTTGGCATAGCAGCCGCCTTCGAAATTGAAGATGCCATGCTCGCCCCAGCCATGCTCGTCGTCGCCGATCAGCGTGCGCGTCGGATCGGCGGATAGCGTGGTCTTGCCGGTGCCGGAAAGGCCGAAGAACACGGCGGTGTCGCCGTTCGGGCCTTCATTGGCGGAGCAATGCATCGGCATGACGCCCTTGGCAGGCAGGATGTAGTTGAGTGCGGTGAAGACAGACTTCTTCATTTCACCCGCATAGGAGGTGCCGCCGATCAGCACGATCTTGCGGGTGAGATCGACCGCAATCACCGTTTCGGTGCGCACGCCATAGCGTTCCGGGTCGGCCTTGAAGGACGGCAGATCGATGATCGTCATTTCTGGAATATAGGAAGCAAGCTCTTCCTGGGCCGGACGGATCAGCAGGTTGCGGATGAACAGCGAATGCCAGGCATATTCGGTCACGATACGGGCGTTGATCTTGTTGTCGGCATCTGCGCCGCCGATGAGATCCTGAACGAAAAGCTCCTTGCCCTTCGCATGCTCGATGAAATCAGCATAGAGAAGCTCGAAGGCTTCCGGGGTGATCGGCTGGTTATTGTCCCACCAGACCTGATCTTCGGTGTTGGCGTCGCGGACCACGAATTTGTCTTTCGGCGAACGGCCGGTGTGCTGGCCGGTACGGGCAACAAGCGCGCCCTGCGCCGTCAGTTCGGCTTCGCCACGACGGACGGTTTCCTCATAGAGCCGGGCCGGTCCGAGGTTATAAAAGACTGCGGAGAGTTCCTTCAGTCCCGAAGTGGCAATGGAAGCGGCCGTATTGTGAATGCCGGTCTCTCTCATGGTGTCTCCGCCATCTGGTTTGACAAATTAATCTGGCCTCCGTTTTTCCGTTCTCGGAGGAATGCAGTCAGAAACAGATTAATTGTGGCAATTCAAATATTTAATCGATTTAAAAATTTTGAATTTTTTTTAAATCGTTTAATTATTGCGTTTTCGCGTGTATTAATTGGTGTGCGCAATCTATGAGGGTATTAACCAAAGAATGATTCGCGAAAGGGTGTTTCACGGCTTCTTACGGGGCTGCCACATTTTGTACCTAATTTGTACTGCACAAGCTGCATCACTATAATAAGATCGATGTGCAAATCAGGCGCTCGATGATC
>JAEXXS010000320.1 GCA_023451915.1 Pseudomonadota bacterium
GCGATCAGCGCGTTCTGGCGCAGGAAGGTCGATTTACCGCCCATATTCGGGCCGGTCAGAAGCCAGATCGCGCCATTGCCGCCGTCCGTTTGCGGCGAGAGATCGCAATCATTGGCGACAAATGGATTGGCTGCCTGACGGCGCAGCGCCTGTTCAACCACCGGGTGGCGACCGGCCACAATGTTGAAGGACAGGCTGTCATCGACCTGTGGGCGGCAATAGCCCTGCTCGTCGGCAAGCACGGCAAGCGCCGCCGACACATCGAATACCGAAATTGCGGCAGCTGCAGCGCGAATGCTGTCGGCATGGGAAACGGCTTCCGCCGTCAGCTCTTCGAAGATCGCCAGTTCAATCGATAGCGCACGGTCGGCGGCATTGGCGATCTTGCTTTCAAGCGCAGCCAGTTCCGTGGTCGTGAAGCGCATGGCATTGGCCATGGTCTGGCGATGGATGAAGCGCCCCTTGGCGGCATCTGTATCGGTCATCGCGCCGGAATTATTCGCTGTCACTTCGATGAAATAGCCAAGCACATTGTTGTGCTTGATCTTCAGCGACTTGATGCCGGTTTCCTCGATATAATCGGCCTGCAAGCCAGCGATCACGCGACGGGACTGGTCGCGCAAGGCGCGCATTTCGTCGAGTTCGGTGTTGTAGCCCTCGCGCACGAAGCCGCCATCGCGCTTCAACAGCGGCAACTCGTCGGCGAGCGCCCGGTCGATATGCACGGCGAAAGCCGCAGGCATGGCGTCCAGCGCATCCCGCGCCGCGCCCAGCTCTTCCGGCAGAAGTGCGCCCTCCAACAGCGAGACCAGCGTGCCCGCCGCCTCAAAGCCGCGCTGCAAAGCGCCCAGATCACGCGGACCGCCGCGCCCCACCGCCAGACGCGACAGCGCACGCGGCATATCCGGCACACCTTTCAGTTCACGTCGCAGCGCATCGCAAAGCATTTGCTCGCTGAGAAAAAACGACACGGAATCAAGCCGCATCGCGATTGCCTTGGGATCGGTCAGCGGCGCGGTCAAACGCTCCGCCAGAAGCCGCGCCCCGCCCCCGGTGACGGTGCGGTCGATGGCCTTGAGCAGGCTGCCATCGCGATTGCCGGACATGGTGCGCACCAGTTCCAGACTGGCGCGCGTGGCCGGATCGATGAAGATCGTGCCGCCTTCATGCTCGCGCTCTGGCCGCATCAGCGGCGGACGTTCGGCAATCTGCGTCTTTTCAATATAGGCGATGGCGCCGGAAATGGCCGACAGTTCCGACCGGCTGAACTGGCCGAAACCGTCCAGCGTCGCCACATCATAATAGCGCTGGATGCGCGCCTGCGCGGCAGCGCTGTCGAACAGGGTTGCGGGCTGCGGCGACACCGCCTTGCCGATCAGATCGAAAGCCGGGCGCAATTCGGGATCGTGAAATGCCGTGTCCGCCACCACCAGTTCACGCGGATCCACCCGCATGATATCGGCAAAAAGCCGCTCTTCGGTCGTTTCAGCAACGCGGAATGTGCCTGTCGAAATGTCGATCCAGGCAAGCGCCAGTGCACCGTCACCCTTCGTGCGGCCAAGCGCCATCAGGAAATTCGCCTCAGACGGGTCGAGCAGCTTTTCCTCGGTCAGCGTGCCGGGCGTCACCAGACGGATGACATCGCGGCGCACCACGGATTTCGAGCCGCGCTTTTTGGCCTCCGCCGGGTCTTCCACCTGTTCGCAGACGGCGACGCGATAGCCCTTGGCGATCAGCTTTTGCAGGTAATCATCCGCCGCATGGACCGGCACGCCGCACATGGGAATGTCTTCGCCCAGATGCTTGCCGCGCTTGGTCAGCGTAATGCCAAGTGCGGCGGATGCTTCCACCGCATCGTCGAAGAACAGCTCGTAGAAATCGCCCATGCGATAGAACAGGAGCGAATCAACATTCGCCGCCTTGATCTCGATATATTGCTCCATCATGGGCGTCAGGCGAACAACGGTTTCCTGCGCGGTATTTTCTTCCGCTTCCGGCTTGTCGTTTTCGCCCCGCACGTCCATGTTATAAAACCTTATTTTGTTGCGTGTTTTGCACGACCAAAGTTATTAAATTACGCATTCGTTCGTTTTTGAATGAATAACTATTCCCAAAAGCGCTGTTTACACATTTCCAGACTGGCGTTATCGAATGCGACCGCACAAGATTCCGGAGGGAACATGCCAGTCTCGACGCCGAAGGGCAACACGCCAGAACGTACACCCACAGCCAGTGAGAAAGAAGCGCTCGACTTTCACGCGCAGGGCCGCCCCGGCAAGCTGGAAATCAACCCAACCAAGCCCATGACCACGCAGCGCGACCTGTCGCTGGCCTATTCGCCCGGCGTCGCCGTGCCAGTGAAAGCCATCGCGGAAGATGCCGCGCGCGCCTATGACTATACGGCCAAGGGCAATCTCGTCGCCGTCATTTCCAACGGCACCGCCATTCTGGGCCTTGGCAATCTCGGCGCGCTGGCGTCGAAGCCGGTGATGGAAGGCAAGGCCGTTCTGTTCAAGCGCTTCGCCGATGTCGATTCCATCGATCTTGAAGTCGATACGACCGATATCGACGCCTTCATCAACGCCGTGCGCTATCTCGGCCCGTCGTTTGGCGGCATCAATCTGGAAGATATCAAGGCGCCGGACTGCTTCATCATCGAGAGCCGCCTGCGCGAGCTGATGGACATTCCGGTTTTCCACGACGACCAGCACGGCACCGCGATCATCGCTGCCGCCGGTCTCATCAATTCGCTGCATCTGACCGGACGCGACATGAAGACGACCAAACTCGTCTGCAATGGCGCGGGTTCGGCGGGCATCGCCTGTATCGAACTGATCAAGGCTATGGGCTTTGCGCCGGAAAACATCATCCTGTGCGACACCAAGGGCGTCGTCTATCAGGGCCGTGAAGAAGGCATGAACCAGTGGAAATCGGCGCATGCGGTCAAGACCGACCGCCGTTCGCTGACTGACGCCCTGAAGGATGCCGATGTGTTCTTCGGCCTTTCCGCCAAGGGCGCGCTGACCGAAGAGATGGTGCGCGCCATGGCGCCCAATCCGATCATCTTCGCGATGGCCAATCCCGACCCCGAAATCACCCCGGAAGAAGTCGCCCGCATTCGCGATGACGCCATCGTCGCCACCGGTCGCTCGGACTATCCGAACCAAGTCAACAATGTGCTGGGCTTCCCCTATATCTTCCGCGGCGCTCTCGACGTGCGCGCCACCACGATCAACGATGCGATGAAAATTGCTGCCGTCAATGCGCTGGCCGAACTTGCCCGTGAGGACGTGCCGGACGATGTGGTTGCCGCCTATCAGGGCAGCCGTCCGCGCTTTGGTCCGAGCTACATCATTCCGGTGCCTTTCGACCCGCGTCTGCTCGCTTCCGTCTCGGCAGCCGTTGCAAAGGCCGCGATTGAAACCGGCGTTGCCGGTCGCGTCATCACCGATCTCGAAGGCTATAAAAGCGAATTGTCGGCGCGCCGCGATCCGATCGCTTCGACGCTGCGCGGCATTTACGAACGCGTGCGCCGCCAGCCGAAACGCATCGTCTTTGCCGAAGGTGAAGAAGAACAGGTCATGCGCGCGGCTGTTTCCTATGTGAATCAGGGGCTGGGCACCGCTATTCTTGTCGGTCGCGACGAGCGCATCAAGGATACCGCGAAAGCCGCCGGCATGGATATCGAGCGCCCCGGCATCGAGATCATCAATGCGCGTCTGTCCAGCCGCAATACGGCCTATGCCGACTATCTCTATGAGAAGTTGCAGCGCAAGGGCTATCTGGCCCGCGATTGCCATCGCCTCATCAACAATGACCGCAATCATTTTGCGGCCTGCATGGTGGCGCTGGGCGATGCCGACGGCATGGTGACGGGCGTGACGCGCAATTATGCGACCGGCCTCGACGATGTGCGCCGCGTGGTCGATTCCAAGCCCGGCCATCGTGTGGTGGGCGTTTCCATCGCGCTCTGCCGTGGTCGCACCGTGTTCATCGCGGATACCGCTGTGCATGAAAAGCCGACCGCCGACGAGCTTGCCGATATTGCGGTGGAAGCCGCAGGCATGGCGCGCCGCATGGGCTATGTTCCGCGTGTTGCACTCACCGCCTTTTCGACCTTCGGCCATATGGGCGGCGAAACCTCGGCCCGTATCCAGGAGGCAGTGCGCATTCTCCATACCCGCCATGTTGATTTCGAATTCGACGGCGAAATGAGCGCTGATGTGGCGCTGAACCCGAAGCTGATGGAACAATATCCGTTCATCCGCCTGTCGGGTCCGGCCAATGTCATCGTGACACCGGACAATCACTCGGCATCGATTGCCGCCGACATGCTGCAGGAACTGGGCGGCGCGACCATTATCGGCCCGCTGCTGGTCGGTCTCGACAAGCCGGCGCAGATTGTCAGCATCGGCGCCAAGGATTCCGATATCGTCAATATGGCGGCCATCGCCGCTTACAACGCGACGAACTAAAATATTAGCAATTAATAACAAACAAGGCCGGGGAAACCCGGCCTTCAGACTGCTGACAAACCCCTGGCCTTGTTCAGGGGTTTGTGATTCATTGGGACATGTTGAAGAAACCTGCTCCCGAACAGACGGCACTCGAGATGGTGACGCTCGACAGTCTGGTGCCCAAGGATCATCTGCTTCGCAAGATCGATGCGGTGATCGACTTTTCCTTCATCCATGATCGGGTTGCGGGGCTTTATTGCGCCGACAACGGTCGT
>JAEXXS010000339.1 GCA_023451915.1 Pseudomonadota bacterium
GCATGCGTTTAATCACCACAACTGTAGCAGGCATGATGGCGCTCTTCGGAGCAACGATGGTTCCAGTCAAGGCTGCACAGTGGAGTGAAGCGGGCGGACTGACAAGCATCCCTTACGGACACAAGGACTATTGCGGGCGCAATCCGCGCGATTGCCGCAGCCATAGCGTGTTGCCGCCGATGCAGCTGACGCCGCAACGCCTGAAGCTTTTGCAAAGCGTCAGCAGCTCCGTCAATCACCGCATCAAGCCGGTTTCCGATCAGGATAATTACGGCAAGCGCGATTACTGGACCATGCCGGTCAACGGCAAGGGCGATTGCGAGGATTATGTGCTGATGAAGCGTGCGCAGTTGATGGCGCGTGGCATAAGCGCGTCGCAGCTCCTGATCACTATGGTGCAGGGCAGCGAGGCGCATATCGTGCTGACCGCTCGTACCGATCATGGTGATTATATTCTCGACAATATGCGTGACGAGGTTCTGCCGGTCGAGAAAACGTCCTATCGCTATATCAAGATGCAGTCGCCGTCCAATTCCGGCCAGTGGGTTTCCATTGCCGGTCGTTCGGTGGCCGTAGCGAATAACTGATCATTGCCGGAGCGATAGCCGAGGCTCTCGCAAACCGAGCCATTGTTGAAAGCCGCATCCTTGATGCGGCTTTTTGTTTGCCGGGTCTGCGGTGGATCGAAGCGTCTTTTTATCGGCCCGTTGAAGATTGGGAGCATGTGCACGAGCCGATCCCCATCCGGCGCGATAAGCCCTCGCTTCATTAAAAAGCGCTCATTGTTCACGTTTATTATACAATAAGTTCAAACACACTGTTCGAGTTCGGTGAACAAATTACGGGCTGTAACACAGTGGTGAGAACGCATCAAAAAACTATCCTTCTGTTTTTAATTATTTTTTTTGAATTAATTGCAATATGTACGATGGACGGCGTGCACAAACCTGTGATCAATTAAAAATTTTCGTGACTGGAACTTTTCCCCATTGTTACCCATTTCAGATGTATCGGAACGACGAATTCATACGCCGCTCCATTTATTTAGGAGATAGAAAATGAAAAAATTCGCTCTTGCCGCCCTTGCAGTCGCTCTTAGCGCCGGTGCTGCCTATGCCGAAAATCCTTATGTCGGCATGCCTGACTCTCAGGTGGTTCAGGAAAAGGCCTTCAAGGCTCCGAATACGGCTCCGCTGATCGGAACGACGGGTCCTGTCGATTACACCTCCACGGCGACCATTCGCCAGTCGACCCCGGTTTATCAGGACGGTTCGGCCAATCGCTTCGGCGATGCTTCGCCTTCCAGCTATGAGAATTAATGGTTCGATAGCATAAGAATCTCCCCGGAGGATGGCTGCAAAGCCTCCCCGGACAGATGCCCGGACCAGAGGCTTTGCGCCATCCGAAGGGAGCGACCGATTCAGATGTCGGTTGCATAAAAATAGTGCCGAATAAAAAAGGCGAAGCACGGGCTTCGCCTTTTTGTCATTTCCGGTGGCTGTTAGCCCGTCAGTCGCGCAGCAATTCGTTGATTGAGGTCTTCGAGCGGGTCTTTTCATCGACGCGCTTGACGATCACGGCGCAATAAAGGCTCGGGCCCCAGTTTTCACCAGGCACGTTCTTGCCGGGCATGGTGCCTGCAACGACGACCGAATAAGGCGGAACTTCACCATAGAACACTTCGCCGGTGGCGCGGTCGACGATCTTGGTCGATTTGCCGATGAACACGCCCATGCCGAGCACCGAGCCTTCACGCACGATGCAGCCTTCGACGACTTCCGAACGCGCGCCGATGAAGCAATTGTCTTCGATGATGGTCGGCCCCGCCTGCATCGGTTCCAGCACGCCGCCAATGCCGACGCCGCCCGACAGATGCACGTGCTTGCCGATCTGCGCGCAGGAGCCGACGGTTGCCCAGGTGTCGACCATCGTGCCTTCATCGACATAAGCGCCGAGATTGACGAAAGACGGCATCAGGATGGCATTTGGTGCGATATAGGCCGAGTGGCGCACGATGCAGTTCGGCACGGCGCGGAAGCCGGCCTTTTCGAACTCGTTGGCCGTCCAGCCGTCGAATTTGGACGGCACCTTGTCCCACCAGGAGGACTGGCCGGGGCCGCCCTTGATGACTTCCATCGGGTTAAGACGGAAGGAGAGAAGCACGGCTTTCTTCAGCCATTGGTTGACTTGCCAGTTGCCGTCCGCCTGTTTTTCTGCGACACGGGCCTCGCCGCGATCGAGCAGGATAAGCGACTGTTCAACGGCATCGCGGATTTCGCCGCGGGTGGCCGTGTTGACACCGTCGCGCTCGTCAAAAGCCTTGTCGATGGTCTTTTCAAGGGAGGCGAGGTCTGGCTTGGTCATGGGGTGCAGTCTCCGTCAAAGGGCAGCAGATGGCAGACCGGGCGCTTGGGCCGGCCGATTGTCATGAAAGTGATTAAGCGAAGGCGCCAAATGGGTCAATGTAGATCACGGCGCAATTGCGCGCTCTTGATCTTCATTCTCGAAGAATGTCCGACATGTTTGAGACAGATTAAACATTTGGCGTGAGAATGCGTTTGGTAAATAGGTTGTAAGGAGCAGGTGACGCATGAACCCGATGGAGAAGTCCGGCTGGACGCCTTTCCCGCATTCCGAGGAAGCGATCAAGCAGGCAAAAACCGTACCGCAGACGCCCCAGACGGAAGCGCCAGCCTATCGCCTTGCCTTTACGGATGACGATTTCCTCACGCGCCGCGACCTGCGCCCGGTGCGCCTGCAGCTTGAACTGCTCAAACCGGAGCTGATCCTTGCCGATCGCGGTATCAAATCGACGGTCGTGATGTTTGGTGGCGCGCGCATTCCGGAGCCGGGCGGGGAGGCATGGGCTGCGAAAAACGAGGTACAGAAAAAGAATCTCGAAGCCAATGCGCATTATTATGAGGAAGCCCGCAAATTCGCGCGGCTTTGCTCGGAATATTCGGCTACGACCTATTATCGCGAGTTCATCGTGGTGACGGGTGGCGGTCCGGGCGTGATGGAAGCGGGTAATCGTGGCGCTGCCGATGTCGGTGCGCCGACCATCGGCCTCAATATTGTGCTGCCGCATGAACAGGCACCGAATCCCTATGTGACGCCGGAGCTCTGCTTCAACTTCCATTATTTCGCGATCCGCAAGATGCACTTCCTGATGCGCGCCAAGGCGATCTGTGTGTTTCCGGGCGGCTTCGGCACGATGGATGAACTGTTTGAGGCGATGACGCTGATCCAGACCAACCGTATGGAGCGCATGCCGCTGATCCTGTTCGGCAAGGAGTTCTGGACCAAGGCGATCAATATCGAATTCCTGGCCGAGCAGGGCACAATCTCGCCAGCCGATATCGAGCTTCTGAATTTTGTCGAAACGGCGGATGAAGCCTGGGAGCAGATCAAGGATTTTTATAAGCTCTGATCAAGCCTTCGACGAAGTTTAAGCCAAAGATGACGCCCGGTCTGTGCTCAGGCCGGGCTTTTTGCAATGAAACAACGGGCCGCGTAAATAAGTATATTATTTAAAAGGAATTATGGATATAAATTATATGTTCTAATATGAAACAATTGATATTGCCGTAGTTAAAAATAAATTTATAATAAATATGCATGGTTTTGTGAGGGGTATCATGTATTCTAATATTATAAATAGAAGATATAATCCCATACCATATCGCAATTGTATTTAAGAGGTCGCTATGAAAGCGATCCTTAAAAGCGTTCCCGGGCTGCTGTTCGGGACGATAATTGTTGCTTGTCCGGCCTATGCCGCTGATGTGGCCCAATCCGGTCCGCCGCTCGATTTTGGTGCGCTTGCGGGCGACGCATTTGCCACGGCGGTATCTGCCGATGGATCGGTCATAGCGGGCAAGGCGCAGACCTCCGGCGGCGTTTCAGCGGTTTTCTGGACCGGGGGGAGTAGCGCGCCCACAGTTCTGTCCGTGTCGGGTGGGGGCAATTCTGTCGTCAACGCCGTCTCGGCGGATGGCACATTCATTGTCGGTCAAGCGACGATTGGCGCTGCGCAACACGCTGTGTCATGGGCGAATGGCGCGCCAATGGCGACCGACCTTGGAACGCTGGGGGGTAGTTTTTCCGATGCTGTTGCCCTGTCGGCTGATGGCAGCATCATTGTCGGCAACGCGACAACATCGGCTGGCCATAACCGGGCAGTGAAGTGGACGAAGGGTGCGACATCGCCAGTCGATCTGGGAACGCTCAACCATAACACGTCCTATGCCAGGGCGGTTTCCGCCGATGGTATGGTGATCGTTGGCTATGCGGAATATGCACCCAATATTTCTCATGCGGTGTCCTGGACAGGCGGCGCTCTGACGCCGACCGATTTGGGCACGCTTGGTGGTGCAACATCCGCCGCAAATGTCGTATCCGCGAACGGGCGCGTTATCGCGGGGCAGTCGGAGACGGGCAATGGAGAACTTCATGCCGCGTCATGGACTGACGGTTCCCTGTCGCCGGCTGATCTCGGCACGCTTGGCGGCTACTATTCCGATGTTCTCACTCTGTCGGCTGACGGTTCAGTGCTTGCCGGCGTGTCCAGCAACGAGAAGGGCGAATTTCGTGCGGTATCCTGGAGGGACGGTGCGACCGCGCCAACCGATCTCGGCACGCTGGGCGGCTATTCCTCGGAAGTTGCGTCGATCTCCGCCGATGGTTCAATCATCGTCGGGTCTTCCACTGCAACGGACGGCAATTCCCATGCGGTTTACTGGGCGAATGGCGCAACCGTACCGAGCGATCTTGGCACGCTCGGGGGCGTGTCATCTTCAGCCAAGGCCATGTCGGCTGACGGCACGGTTGTGGTGGGGGAATCGACGCTGGCCTCGGGAGTATCCCATGCCGCAGTCTGGAAGCTTTTGATTTCGTCTCCGCCGGTGACGGTGCCGAAGCCCGACCCCGATCCGGGTGAGACAGGGCCGCCACCTGTTACCGGAACGCCGACCCCGCAGCCCGGCTCCGGGGGAACCGAGCCTGGGACCCCAGGCTCAGAAACCGGGTCCGGTTCTCAGCCGGGCTCGCCGTCCGACGCGCAAAACCCTCCATCGCCGCCACCAGAAACCGGGTCGCCGCCCGTGCAATCGATTGGCGTCGATGTGACCAACACGGCGAAAACGGTTGCAGCGCTCGCCGGGGATACATTTTCGGTGATGGAATCGCAGCGAGGGAAGCTCGGCAGATTGCAGCGGTCCTGCGATGTTACGAAGGCGGGCGAGAGTTGCTATTCGCTCTCCGCAGATATCGGGCGCTCGGGCGAGACGACGGATGCGCTTGGCTGGATTTCGATGGCGCACGCCTTTACCGATAATTTTCTGGCGGGCCTCACCGTCGCGCATTCCTTCTGGCGCGATATGCCGGAGAGTTTCGACCGGGATAACGACAATATTGGCGGCGGCTTTTATGCCCGCTGGCGCGCGCCAACGGCAAATGGGCACTGGTATCTGCAAGGTGCGGTTGCCGCCAGTCGTTACGATGTCGAGCGCACGCGGCAGGTGCTGGATTATACCGAGGCGGGCATGGGTGACAGCAATATCAAAGGCTGGGGGGCGTCGCTGGAAGCCGGGCGGTCCTACGCACTCTCCAACAATGCTGTCTTCGGCTATTACGCGGGACTGCGTTACAGCGATCTGAAGATGGATGGCTATAGGGAAACCAACGCCTATTTCCCGTTCACCTATGCGGATGTGAAGTCGCGGCGCTTGGGCGTCTATCTTGGGGCAAACTATGCCATGCCATTGAGCGACAAGGTGCGCTGGTTGATCAATGCAGAGATCGAACAGGATATCGCGCATGATGATCCGAGCGTGACGGCGAGCGCCGATTATATCGGCGCGTTCAGTTTCGATGCGGAAGCAGCCCATACCCGCGGCAGCCTGTCGACCACCTTGTCCTATGCGGTCAGCGAGGTCTTGAGTATCGGCGTGACGCCTTATCTTGCACGCACCGTCAACCGGGATATGGCCTATGGCGCGAGCATCGATGTCACAGGCCGGTTTTGACCGAGCGTTTTGGGCTTATGCTTCTGCCTGTTCAGAAGTAAGCGCTTGGGCGTCTTCCTCTCCCTGATAGGGGCGGGGACGATGAACCAGCGTGACCAGCACGACCGAGATAATCATCAGCAGATACCATGAGCCGAGCTTGCCGAGTGAAACCGGCACCCAGCCATTCTGCTGGTTGGGGTAGAGCCAGGCCTTCGACCATGTGCCGATATTTTCTGCAAACCAGATGAAGAGCGAGGTCAGCAGGAAGGCCACGAGCAGAGGCATTTTGTGCCGAAAGCGGAACACGCGATAATGCATGCTGGTGCGCCAGAACAGGGCGAATGTCAGCGCAAAGAGCGGCCAGCGAATATCCCAGATGAAATGATGGGCGAAGAAATTGACATAGATCGCGGCCGCCAGCACCAATGTCGTCCAGAGCGGCGGATAATGGTTCAGCCTTATATCGAAGATGCGGTTGATGCGCGCCATATACGAGCCGACCGCTGCATACATGAAGCCTGAAAACAGCGGCACGCCGCCGATGCGAAAGAAGTTCTCTTCCGGATAGATCCACGACCCGGCATGAGTCTTGAACACTTCCATGGCCGTACCGACAACATGGAAAATCAGGATGACCTTGGCTTCCTCCCATGCCTCCAGCTTGAAAACCAGCATGGCAAGCTGGATGGCAAGCGCGGAAAGGAACAGGAAATCATAGCGCGTGATATAATTGGCGATGCCCCCAACGCCGCTTTCCGGCCACAGCCAGCGGGTGAGGATGATGAGGCCGAGCATGGCGCCGCCAAACAGGCAGGCCCATGCCTGTTTCAGCCCGAAGACCAGAAATTCGATCAGCCCATCGGTCAGGCGGTTGCGCGGCAGCCGGTCGAGGATGCGGTGGGCCGCCGCATCGATTGACTGTTCAAGGCCGGTAAAATGCCTATCTGCCTGCAATGATCTGTTCCAGAAACTGGGTCAGATTATCCGTCACATAGTCCACCTGATCGGTAAATTCCGGGTCGCTTTCCCAAATTTCAGAAAAAGTCGGCTCAAAATTATTCGGCACGACCAGCACGGTTTTCATGCCGAGCGCCTTTGGCACGACGAGGTTGCGCGCCAGATCTTCAAACATCACCGCCTTGCTGGCATCGACGCCGAAAGCGCCAAGAAAACGGTCATAGGTGCCGCGTTCGGGCTTTGGCAGCAGACCAGCCGCTACGATGTCGAAAATATCGTCAAAATTATCCAGAATACCGAGCTGGCGCGCCGCGCGTTCGGCATGGCCGCGATCGCCATTGGTGAAGATGAAGCGGCGGCCGGGCAGCGATTTGATCGCTTCACCGAGCGCCGGATCGGGCTTCAGCCAGCTATAGTCAATATCGTGCACCTTTTGCAGAAAGTCGTCCGGGTCGATCTGGTGGCATTCCATCAGACCTTTCAGCGTGGTGCCATAGTCGAGATAGAACTGCTTCTGGATGCGCCGCGCTTCCTCGCGCGGCAATTGCAGCAGGTTTTCGACATAGCTCGTCATCTTCACGTCGATCTGCGAAAACAGATTGGCGGCGTGCGGGTAGAGCGTATTGTCGAGGTCGAACACCCAGTCCGTGACATGCTCAAAAGCTGGGGTGAAGGCCGAAGGATTGGAACTATTGGTCATGGGTCTTTATGGCACGATCAGTGTGCTCTTTCCATCATGGCACGATCAACGTGCCGGCGCCATGTTCGGTGAAGAGCTCCAGCAGCACGGAATGCGGCGTCTTGCCATTCAGGATGACAACGCCTTCCACGCCACGGCGGATGGCTTCAATGCAGGTCTCAACCTTGGGGATCATGCCGCCGGAAATCGTGCCGTCCTTGATGAGCGCCTGCGCATCGGCAACGGAGAGTTCCTTGATCAGGTTCTTGTCCTTGTCCAGCACGCCCGGAACGTCGGTCAGGAACAGAAGACGCGTTGCGGCCAGCGCGCCAGCGATGGCGCCCGCAAAGGTGTCGGCATTGATGTTGTAGGTGTGGCCGTCGCGGCCCGGCGCAACCGGCGCAATGACTGGGATCATCTCGGAACGCGCCAGAAGATCGAGCAGGGTGCGGTCCACTTCCGCCGGTTCACCGACGAAGCCGAGATCCAGCACCTTTTCGATGTTGGAATCCGGGTCGATGACGGTCTTGTGCGCCTTTTGTGCGAAGACCATATTGCCGTCCTTGCCGCACAGGCCGATGGCCCATTCGCCTTCGGCATTGATGAGGGCGACGATTTCCTTGTTGATGGAACCGGCCAGAACCATTTCCACCACTTCGACGGTCTTTTCGTCGGTGACGCGCAATCCGCCTTCAAAACGGGATTCAATGCCAAGCTTGGTCAGCATGGCCTGGATCTGCGGACCGCCGCCATGCACCACAATCGGGTTGATGCCGGATTGCTTCAACAGCGCGATATCGCGGGCAAAGGCCTTGCCGAGCTCCGGATTGCCCATGGCGTGGCCGCCATATTTCACGACGACATGCTTGTTCTCGTAGCGCTGCATATAGGGCAGGGCGGCGGAGAGGAGTTGTGCTTGCTTTTCGGAATTTTCAAGGGTCGTCATCGCGGGCTCCATGGCTGGCGACAGGGCAGAAGAGGCAGGCTTTTCTAGACCGGTTTCGATCGAAATGGAATCCGCGAAAACGGTCTCGCTGCTTATTTTTCACGAATAGTTTGCTGGAAACGGCGTCTTATCTTTGCTCTATCCAGATGGCATTTTATAGTTTCGCTGTTCCATGAAGAAAGTTGTTTCAATGCGTCGTTTGATTTTCACCGCTCTTGTTTCGCTCTTTGCCCTCAACGCCGCCCAAAGCACGGCTGCTGCAGCATCCTCCACACAAACCGTGATCTTTGTCCGCCATGGCGAAAAGCCCGACGCAGGGCTTGGGCAATTGAGCTGTCGCGGCCTGAACCGCGCGCTGAAACTGCCAGCGGTCATCGCAAAACAGTTCGGCAAACCGGCGGCGATTTTCGCGCCCAATCCGTCTGAGGAGAAGGACGACAAGGGAGAGACCTATGCCTATGTGCGCCCGCTTGCGACCGTCGAACCGACCGCGATTTCGCTCGGTCTGCCGGTCGATACGCGCTTTGGCTTCGAAGATATCGACAAGCTGGAAGAAGCGCTGGAAGCGCCGGAGTATCGCGATGCGACCGTTCTGGTGGGCTGGGAGCATAAGCAGATCGTCAAGCTGGTGCGCGACATCGTCAAGGAGAATGGTGGCGACAAACATAGCGTGCCCAAATGGTCAGGCGACGATTTCGACAGCATCTATGTGCTGCGCATAAACCGCGACGGGGAGAAAACCGACGTGCAATTCGAGCGCCGTAATCAGGGACTGAACGACCTGCCGGAAACCTGTCCTCTTTGAGAGCCTGCTCCAAAAGTCGCCCTGTGTGGCTGCAAATGGCGCTTTTCTTCATTCCGGTGCTCACGTACCTTTAAGTACGCTCCGCTCCGGTACTCGAAAATCACCATTTTCGCACACACAGGCCGCTTTTTGAGTCAGGCTCTAGAGCATTTCCAGCAAAAGTGCGAAGCGGTTTTGCGCAGGATAATGCGTAAAACAAATAGCTAGATCGGCTCCACGATTCCGTATTAACCGGAACTGCTCTAAGGACAGGTCAGGCGAAAATCAGGATTCCTTGATCACCAGCGCAATAGCGGCGCGCAAATCGTCGAGGCCGAGGCCCTTTTCCGACGAGGTGGCGATAATGCCGGGGAAGCAGGCCGCGCGGCGGAAGGTGAGCTTGTGCGTGTCCGCCATCAGGCGCGGCACGCCCGCCGGTTTGATCTTGTCGATCTTGGTCAGCA
>JAEXXS010000341.1 GCA_023451915.1 Pseudomonadota bacterium
ATTTCGCGCCGGTCATTGATCGCGTCATAGAGCTTCTTGACCGAAGTCGCGCCAAAACCCTCGATGTTTTCGAGCTTCTTCAGGGGCGAAGCGGCCTGTCGCTTTTGCAGCGTGAAAATATCGGCAGGCGATTTGATCTTCAGGTTTTCATCGTCCGCATGGAAGAAGAACTCGACCTGCTTCTCACCCAGACCTTCGATGTCGAAGGCATTGCGCGACACGAAATGGCGAATGCGCTCGACAGCCTGCGCGGCGCAGGTCAGCCCGCCCGTGCAACGATAAACGGCTTCGCCCTCTTCACGCACCGCATGGCTGCCACACACCGGGCATTGATGCGGGAATAAAAACGGCACCGCATCTGCCGGGCGCTTTTCCAGCACCACATCGACGATCTGCGGGATGACATCGCCAGCGCGCTGCACGATCACCGTATCGCCAATGCGAATGTCGCGCCCTTCGCGGATCGGCTCGCCCTTTTGGCCGATGCCCTTGATATAATCCTCATTGTGCAGCGTGGCATTGGTCACCACCACGCCGCCGACGGTGATCGGCTCCAGACGCGCCACCGGCGTCATTGCGCCGGTGCGCCCGACCTGAATATCGATGCCGCACAAAATGGTGGTTGCCTGTTCCGCCGGGAACTTGTGCGCAATCGCCCAGCGCGGACTGCGCGAGCGGAAACCGAGCCGCGTCTGAAGATCGAGCCGATCGACCTTATAGACCACGCCGTCAATGTCGTAATCGAGATTGGGGCGCTCCAGACCGATGGCGCGGTAATGGGCGATCAGTTCATCGACGCTCGACAGGCGCTTCATCAGCGGATTGACGGGGAAACCCCAGCTACGGAAAGCCTCGACCATGCCAAGCTGTGTGTCGGCTGGCATGTCCGACATTTCACCCCATGCGTAAGCGAAGAAGCGGAGCTTGCGGCTTGCCGTCACCTTGGCGTCAAGCTGGCGCAGCGAGCCCGCCGCCGTGTTGCGCGGGTTAACATAGGTCTGCTTGCCTTCGGCTTCCATCTGGGCGTTGAGCGCCAGAAAGTCGCTCTTGGCCATATAGACCTCGCCGCGCACTTCCACCACCGACGGCGCGCCAGCCGGAAGTCGGTTCGGGATCTCGCCAATGGTGCGGATATTGGCGGTTACGTTTTCGCCCGTCGTGCCGTCGCCGCGCGTCGCGCCGCTGACCAGAATACCGTTTTCATAACGGATCGACATGGAAAGCCCGTCGATCTTCGGCTCGGCGGTAAAGGCGATGGAATTGTCCGGCAAGTGCCCCAGAAAGCGATAGACGCTGCCGACAAAATCGCGCACGTCCTCATCGGAAAAGGCATTGTCCAGCGACAGCATGGGCCGCGAATGCACGATGGGCGCAAAAGTGGCCAGCAGCGGTGCGGCCCCCACGCGACGCGAAGGACTGTCATCCCGCACAAGTTTCGGGAACCACGCCTCTATCGCCTCATTGCGCCGCTTGAGCGCGTCATAATCGGCATCCGAAATCTCCGGCCTGTCATTGGCATGATAAAGCTCATCATGATGAGCGATCTCACGCGCCAGTCGCTCCAGTTCGGCAGCGGCTTCAAGGTCGGTCAGTTTTTCAACGGGCGTTTCGGACATATGCGGCAAGCATCCTGGCTATCTGAATCGAGCAGAAACATATCCAAGAAAAGTCATTTAGCCTACAGCCGCCTGACTTTACGAACAGAGGATACTGTCAGGCAGCTGTCAGGAGGCGAGTGCGCTGTTTTCCGCCAGCAAACGTTCCGCCGCCGCGCGCGCCTCATCGGTGATGCTGGCACCGGCAAGCATACGCGCGATTTCTTCCTGACGCTCATCGACGCCGATAGACCGGATCGATGTCGACATGCGGTCTTCATGGGTCGCGGATTTGGCGATGAGGAAATGCGTCGATGCGCGAGCCGCCACCTGCGGCGCATGGGTGACCGAAAGCACCTGCACCCGCGACGACAGCCGCGCCAGACGCTGGCCGATGGCATCGGCCACAGCACCACCCACCCCGGTATCGATTTCGTCGAAAACCAGCGTCGGTGCTGAACCGCGATCCGCCAGCGCCACCTTCAGCGCCAGAAGAAAACGCGACAGCTCGCCGCCGGAAGCAACCTTCATCATCGGACCGGCACGGGTGCCGGGATTGGTGCGCACCCAATATTCCACCGTATCGATGCCTTCGGCAGCGCGCGCCTGCGGGTCGGTGATCATCTCCACGAGAAACTCGGCACGTTCGAGCTTGAGCGCCGGAAGTTCCGCCATGACGGCCGCTTTCAGATGCTCCGCCGTTTCCTTACGTCGGGCGGACAGGTCTGCCGCAGCCGCGTCATAAGCCGCGCGTGTCTCGCTCGCCTGCGCTTCAAGCTGCAGCAGCTTTTCAGCGCCTGCGTCCAGTTCGGCAAGGTCGGCGTCCATCTTGTCGCGCAGAGCGGGCAAGCCCTCCACTGCGACCGAATATTTGCGCGCAGCCGCACGCAGCGCGAACAGGCGCTCTTCCACCTGTTCCAGCACGCGCGGATCGAAATCGATCTCCCGCATGGCATGGTCGATACCATCCTGCGCCAGAGCCAGACTGTTCAGTGCTTCATCGATGGCTTTGCAAACAGGCTCAAGCAAATGCGGCGCTTCCGGGATTTTGCGTTCCAGACGGCGCACCAGACTTGCCAGCGTCGGCACAGGCGAACCATTGCCCGACAGAAGTTCGCCCGCTTCGTTCACATCACCGGCGATCTTTTCCGATTTCATCATCACCGCGCGGCGTTCGGCGAGTTCGTCTTCCTCACCGGGCTGCGGATCGAGCTTGGTCAGTTCTTCGACGGAGGAGCGCAGATAATCGCCCTCGCGCTGGGCTGCTTCCACGCGGGCGCGATGCCGCGACAAGGCCGTTTCGGCATCGCGCCACGCCTTGTGCCGTTCACGCACCACGACCGTCTCGGCGTCGAGACCGCCGAAAGCATCCAGCAATGTGCGGTGAAGATCGGTATCGATCAGCGCGCGGTCATCATGCTGGCCGTGGATTTCCACGAGCCTGCGGCCCAGATCGCGCAGCAGCGCAACGCTTGCCGCCTGATCGTTGATGAAGACGCGCGTGCGCCCGTCGCCCATCTGGAGACGACGCAGGATGACGTCGCCGTCATCGTCAAAACCATTTTCGCGAAGGAAAAGCCGGGCTGGATGACCACCGGGTACATCGAATACCGCCGTCACCTGCCCCTGATCCGCCCCATGACGAACCAGCGAAGCGTCGCCACGCGCACCCAGCGCCAGCGACAGCGAATCAAGCAGGATGGATTTACCGGCGCCGGTCTCGCCCGTCAGCACGGACAAGCCGGTCTTGAACTCGATGTCGAGCCTTTCAATCAGGACAATATCGCGGATCGAGAGGTGCGACAGCATGTCGGACTCAAACTGTTTAAGAACCGCCGCCCGTGATGAGCGATGAAGCCTTGGCCAGCCATGAACCGCCGTTTTCGCGTGGCTGGAGACCGCCGCTCTGCAAGAGCTTGTAGCTGTCTTTGTACCACTGGCTGTCCGGGAAGTTCTTGCCGAGCACGGACGCGGCCATCTGGGCTTCCGAGGTCAGGCCGAGCGCATAATAGGCTTCGACCAGACGCGCCAGAGCTTCTTCCACCTGACGGGTGTTGGAATAGTCCTCGACCACGCCGCGGAAGCGCTTGATGGCGGCCAGATATTCCTTGCGTTCCAGATAGTAGCGGCCAACCTGCATTTCCTTGCCGGCGAGCTGGTCGCGGGCGAAGCGGATTTTGGCCTTCGCATCGTCGGTATATTCCGAATCCGGGAAGCGATCGACCACTTCCTGCATCGCGGCGATGGCGCGGCGGCTGGCAGCCTGATCGCGCGTCACGTCCGGAATCTGGCGGAAGTAGGAAAGACCAATGATGTAATAGGCATAAGCCGATTCGGGCGATGTCGGGTAAAGCGTGTTGTAACGCTTCGCCATGCTGATCGCTTCTTCGTAGTTACCCTTGCGGTAATTGGTGAAGGCAGCCATCACAAGCGCCTTGCGCGCCCATTCCGTATAGGGGTGCTGGCGGTCGATGGCGGCGAACTTCTTGGCGGCTTCGTCGAGACGACCCGCATCCAGATTGGCCAGACCTTCATTATAGAGCTTGTCGGCAGGATCGATCGTCTCAACATACTTGGTGAGATCAATATCGTCGTTCTTGCTTGCACAACCGGCGAGCGGGATAAGAACGGCGATAGCGCCAGTCAACAGCGCGGTTTTCGTCACACCCGTGAATTTGAAACTCGTCATGCGGTCTCCGGCCTTCTGGCAGCGTCATTCCTGTTTGAAGCAACGTGCGCGCTTGTAGCATTGCAACCGTGCTTCATCCATCCAAATCATTCAACATTGGCAAAGATTAAACAGTGCCAAGGCTGTTTTGGCCGTCCATAAACCACATGCAGGCGCAATCGTCTAGCTCTACAATCGCCAGAT
>JAEXXS010000362.1 GCA_023451915.1 Pseudomonadota bacterium
CACCCGTTTTCTCAACCGCGCCGGAGCCAACGATCTGGCCTATATACGAACCATCGTCCGGTTGGGTGAATCGAACAAGACCGTTGTTCTGTACGTTGTTCACATTGTCGGCTGCGATAGTTTTTACCGGCAGGCTTTGGGCACGCGCCTCCAGAACACCGTCCGGTTGAACAATCACAGTCCCGGTATAATCAACATTGTTACCGGTTAACGCCAGCGTCCCGTCGTTTACCGTTACTATGGTAAAACCAGAAAGGCTGCCGCTCACTGTCCACAGCCCCTCGCCATTTTTTGTCAGGGTGGTAAAGTTTTTTAGAGCACCTGCGAGCGTGTCGTCTGATCCCAGAATGCCCTGCAGAATAAGGTCGTTTACACCTCCGCCGCCGTCGATGTTGCCGGTCACGACGGAATTTGGCTCAAAGGTAAGTGTGTCATTACCCCATGCGAAACTGAGATCACCTATGACTTCAGCATTAGTACGATTGATGAAATTGATACCGTCGCCACCATTTGTACCAATGACGCTACCACCGCCAAGCTTTTGGATCGTTCCATAATTGTCGACGGTATTCTTGGTCCCCGTTACCTGATCTTCAAACCAGATCGCAGCACTGCTCTCCCCCTGAATAAGGCCGTGATTGATGATCGTATTCCCGTAGCCATGCACATTGACGGCTTCGGCCCGCGTATTGGTGCCGCTCGAAATGACCTGACCGCCTTGTTCGACTATCAACAGACCATTGCTGCCAAACTCAATGGTATTGGGTCCAGTACCGAATGGACCTGAGCCGAACGGATCGGAAGTGTTTGTGACACTTGCTCCGTTACGAATATTAATCGTGCCGCCGTCGCCGATACTGATGGCCGGAACATTATTTGTATTGATTCCCGCTCCCGACTGCACGTCAACGGATCGGCTGTTGTCGGCCCTCCCCGTACCAACTGTAGCGGTCCATACCCCGGGCGCAGCCAAAGTGCAGACCGTCGAGGCTCCGGTTGTCGTACATGCGGCTAAAGCCTGTGATGGAACGAGTGTAAAGGTGGCTGGAAGGAGAATAGTGAACGCAAAAGTGGAACAGGTCGAAAGAAAAGCGTATTTCCGGTACTGCATGACATGCTCCTGAATTAGCTTAATAAGCTCCTTCTAACATATAAAAGTCCTATTTGAGGTAGCATAATTGCAACAATCAGCTGATTACCGATTGCCTTCGAAGTTCTGGAAATGGGTTCTTGAAACCGCTGCAAATGCCTCACCCAAAATTAAGATGGCGGCAATTGCGCGCAGGCGTGAAGCTCCCCCTTAAAAAGCAGGTCTATTCAGTTGTGAGCATTTATGTGCAGATTAATCTGGTAGCGCCATATTATATGAAATAGCCGATGGTAAATGGCGGGTAGGATTTCTTACCCCTCCGTATCAAGCAATGGCTCCCCAACGTTTTGAATATTCGTGACACTCCGGCGGCAACCTACGTATGATGTGTCGGATGTTGCTGGATATAGGCACACCCCATCCGGCAGTTCACGAAGATGCGGCGCGGTACTATATCGCGTTGGCTCCCTTTGCATTTTGTCGGATTGCGCGCTCAAATTCCCAAAGCGGTGGCGGAAGCTGACCTCGGTGAACATACATTAAATGAAACCCCTCGACCGGCTGCTGCCAGTCGGGCATGACCAAGTGAAGCAGGCCAGTCTTCAACTCTGTAACGACAAAACCATGCGCGAGCAGCGCGATTCCAAGTCCTGCCATCGCGAATTGTCGCGCTGCTATCGCACTGTCGACGATAAGGCTCGCCTCGGCATCAACGCGGACCGTCTCCATGTTGCGACTGAGCGCCCAGGGCAGTGCAGCACCGGAGCGCGGTCTGCGGATCAAAATGCGATGCCTGCCCAGGTCGCGAGGATGCGTGAACGGACCCTCTTGAGCCAGGAAGCGGCCCGAAGCTACGAGGACAAGCCGATCATTGTCACTCAGTCGGCGTGCGATCATGTCCTTCTCCAACAGATTGCCGCGCCGGATGACCGCATCGTAGCGCGCCGCCACGGGATCTGCGATCTTGTCTTCGACCACGATCTCGAGTGTGAAGCCCGGGTGAGCAGCCCGGAATGCCGGGAGAATAGGGGCAATCAGCAACTCCATAGCGGCCCCTGACACGCTGATGCGCGCCCGCCCCACCGTCGAGTTGCTTCCGTCAGCCATGGTGCTGTCGACTTTTGCGAGTTGGTCCAGTGCCGGCTTCACCTGACGAAGAAGCGCCTCTCCGGCTTCGGTTAGGGCAACGCTTCGCGTTGTCCTGACAAACAGCCGAAGGCCGAGCCGGTCTTCAAGCCGCCGGACGGACTGGCTGACGGCCGAGGCCGTTACGCCCAACCGCACGGCAGCGGATGCGAAACGTCCCGTCTCGGCAACGGCCAGGAAGGTATTGAACTCAATAATCTCGCCGGCGCGCATTCGTTAATCTCAGTTATCAATAAATGAAGTTATGACCCCTTTATTCGTAATGAATTTGGTCCGACATTCAAGGAAAAAGGAGATGTCGATGACTGAACCGAAAATCTATACGGTCGGCGATGCCCGTGTGGCCTGCGTTGTTGATTGCGTACTCGATTCCTTTACCCCAGAGCGTCTGCTGCCGAACTGGCGCGATGACGACAATAAGCTGATGGAACAGATGCAGGAGGCCGTAAGCCCCGATGGCCATCATGTGCGCCTGAGCGTCCATAGCTGGGTTGTCTGGCATCAGGGCAAGATATTGATCGTGGATACGGGTGCGGGAAACGATAAGGAGCGCCCGCATGCCCCTTATTTCGATCATCTCAAAACGCCATATCTCTCCCAACTTAGGGCGATCGGCGTTGAACCCCAAGATGTCGATTATATTCTTCATACGCATTTACATGTGGATCACGTCGGATGGAACACGATGCTGATCGACGGTCGCTGGCAGCCAACGTTTCCGAACGCGAGACATGTTTTTTCAAGGAAGGAATATGCCTACTTCACAGACCCGGCGAACCTGACCGAGCGGCATCGAACCAGCTTCCAGGTTCAGGCCGACAGCGTCACGCCCATCGTAGAGGCCGCGCTCGCCGACATGATCGATGTGACTGGCGATGAAGTCCTTTCTGGCATTTCGTTTCACCCAACCCCAGGTCACTCGGTGGACCATGCATCGATTGTTCTCGAAAGCGGAGGATCAAAAGCTCTCTTCGCTGGCGATATTCTGCACCATCCAATCCAGGTCTTTAGGCCCGAACTGATGTCGGTGTTCGACCCCGATCCCGATCAGTCGCTGCAGTCTCGGCTATGGGCTCTCAATTATGCGGC
>JAEXXS010000307.1 GCA_023451915.1 Pseudomonadota bacterium
CGCCGAACGTCAGACCAGCAACAAGGTGTTTCTGGACGATGAATGTGAGGGTCAGCGCCGGAATAATCATCACGACCGCCAGCGCGCACATGCCGCGCCAGTCGATGGTGAATTCAGCGGTGTAATCGAGAAGACCGACAGGAAGGGTCTTGGAATTGACGGAACGGGTGAGCTGGGATGCCAGCGCATATTCGTTCCACGAGGTGAGGAAGGCAAAGATGCCCGCCGTCGCAATGCCGGGACCGGCCAGCGGAAACTCCACCTGCCAGAAAGCCTGCCAGCGCGTGCAACCGTCGATCTGGGCGGCTTCCGCAAGATCCTTCGGCACCTGACGGAAGAAACCGTCGATCAGCCAGATCGTGAACGGCACGTTCAGCGCCACATAGGTGAGGATCAGGCCGAAATGGGTGTCGATGATGCCGACGCGGGAAAACACCATGAAGAGCGGCAGCGAGAGCGCAATGCCCGGCACCGAACGCGTCAGCATGAAGCCCAGGAAGGTTGCCGACTTGCCCCAGAAGCGGAAGCGCGCGAAAGCATAGCCGCCCGAAACGCCGACAATCAGTGCAATCACGGTGGAAGTGACCGAGATGATGAGCGAGTTGCGGAAATAATCCCAGACCGGAATGCCGCCCGCGCCTGCGCCCGAGAACATGGCGCGATAGGCCTCGAAGGTGACTTCCTGCGGAATCCAGACCGGCGGCTTTGCCATGATTTCGACCGGCGGACGCAGCGAGGACAGCACGATCCACAGGCCCGGCAGGCAGATGACGGTCATCGCCAGAAACAGGCCGACCAGATAGGCGATTTTCTTGATACGGCGCAGCAGGCGGTGCTGGCTGTTGGAGAGTGTTGTTGTTGCCATGATTACCACTCCGCTCCAATCTGCGTGCGTGCGGACGCAAGTTTGCGGAAGAACAAGACGGTGAAGAGGATCGAAAGCAGGATCGCGACATAGGCCATGGCATTGGCCATGCCCATCTGCGCATCCGCATAGGCCGTGCGGCCAACCAGCGTCCAGATCAGCTCTGTGCGGCGCGCCGGTCCGCCATCGGTCATGATCTTCACAATGTCATAGGCGCGCGCCACATCCAGCGAACGGATGGTCATCGCGATGTAGGCGAAAGGCATCAGGTAAGGCCAGATGACGTAACGGAAGGTCTGCCACGGCGTGCAGCCATCGACACGCGCAGCTTCCACCGGATCCTGCGGCATGGACAGAAGCCCGCCCAGAATAAGGATCGCGAACACCGAGGTGGACATCCATACTTCCGCCAGCAAAATCGCCACCAGCGCCAGATTGCCGTCGATCAGCCACGGAATGGCGGTATTGGTCAGGCCCAGCGACTGCAGCGCATTGTTGACCAGACCGATATTGTCATTGAACATGAACTTGAACTGGAAGCCGACGAGCACTGGCGAGAACATCATCGGGAACATCATCAGCGTGCGCAACACGCGCTGGCCGCGCGTCGCCTTGTTGACGAGCATGGCAAGGCCAAGGCCGAGCAGCATTTCCAGATTGAGCGCAATGGTGAGGAAAATCACCGTGCGAATGAAGGCCGCCCAGAACACCCAGTCGGTCAGGATGCGCTGATAGTTGCGCAAACCGATGAAGTTGAACAGGCTCTCGGGACGCGTCAGCCGGAACGGCGTGAAGCTCGAATAAAGCGACAGCGCGAGAGGAAACAGAACCACCGCTGCGAGAATGATAAAGGCCGGAAGCAGAAGCAGGACCGGCGGGGAAAGTCTCTTGAACATTGCTCTTCCAAATAGCGGACTGGCAAACCGTGGAACTGGCAAGCGGCGAAACCGCCTTGGCACTGCCACTGGCAAAAAAGGCCCGCCCCAAAACGGCTTCAGGGCGGGCTCATGATTTTATCAGGCAGGATCAGAGCTCGCCCGCATCCTCAAGAATCTGCGTTGCCTTCTTGGCAGCATCGTCGAGAGCCTGCTGGGAGGTCTTGTCGCCAAGGATCGCAGCCTGAAGCTCAGGATAGACAGCGTTGGAGATTTCGATCCAGGATGGGGTCTGCGGAACCGGGAAAGCGGTCTTTGCCGTTTCCTGGAAGACCGACAGCACTTCCTTCTTGTATGGGTCGGAAGCAGCCTGTGCGATCACGTAATCCCAGACAGCGCTGCGGGTCGGCAGCGTGCCGGCAGCCGATTCCTGCTTCTGCGAATCTTCGTTGGTCAGGAACCAGACGAGCGAGGCAGCGGCTTCCTTCGTCGGGCAGGCTTCTGTTACCGAGAAACCGTGATGACCCGACCAGCCGGTGCGCTTGCCGGAAGAACCGGTCGGCGCTGGAGCGATGCCGACATTGCCAGCGACCTTCGACGACTTCGGATCGTTGAAATAGGTCGCCCAGCCCGGCCAATCCAGGTTGATCGCGATGGTGCCGGAAGCAAAGCCTGCGCCGAGTTCATCCCACAGATAGTTGGTCGTACCGGCAGGAACGGCCTTGGCCTTATAGAGATTGACGAACCAGTCAAGCGCGCGAACGCCGGCTTCCGAGTTGAAAGCAGGCTTGCCGTCCTTGAGATAATCGCCGCCTTCGGCGACCAGCATTTCATAGAAGCGGCCATTGATGGCTTCTTCCTTGCCCGCAAACTGCGTGCCATAGAAATTCGGCGGATCGGCGAAGAATACAGCCTGATCCGACACTTCCTTCCACGTCTTGGCCGGGGCGAGGTCGTAGCCGTATTTTTCCTTGAAGGCCTTCTTCTTGGCTTCGTCGTTGAAGAGGCTCTTCTGATAGTAAAGCGCCGAAACGTCGAACTGCGCGCGCGGCAACATGATGAGCTTGTCATCCAGCGTCGAAGCCTTGATGACCGATGGCACAAAGCCTTCGATTTCTTCCTTCGGCACGAGCGCGTTCAGATCGGTGTAGAGCGTCGTATATTGCGGTGCGAAAGACGAGTGGTTGGAACCGACGCACCAGTTGATCGAGCCGGAAGCGATGTCGGACTTGATTTCCTTGTCCAGCTCGAAATGGTTCTTCTTGGAAAGAATATTGACCTTGGCGCCGGTCGCCTTCTCCCATTCGCCGATACGCGAATAGAGCGCTTCATACTGCTGGCCGCCAATCAGCTTGGCGTTGATCGTCACACCCTCAAACTTGCCCGGCAGATCGGCTGCAACCGCCGGGGCCATCCCCACGGCCAACAGCGCAACGCCTGCCAAAATCTGCGATTTGAAATTCTGCATCTCTTTCCTCCTAAAACGGACACTCCCTGTCCGCACCCCCGGTTGTGAAGGTTGTATTTATATGCAAACATAGTATTCAAGAACGGTCAAGGCGTTTTATCGCGCATAGACGACTTTCGCGGCCGACAATGTTTGTATATGAATTGGGAAATTCACGAAGGGCCACCTTGAAGGGGACACATTTGGAAACCGATGACCGCTACCGCGCGCCTGCGCTGGACAAGGGCCTTGATATCCTCGAATTGCTGGCAGGCGTCGATGGCGGACTGACGCAGGCCGAGATCGCCAAGCATCTGGATCGCAGCCCCAACGAATTCTACCGCATGCTCGACCGGCTGGTGAAACGCGGCTATGTCACCAAGCTAGACGGCGACCGCTATTCGCTGACGCTGAAACTGTTTGGCCTTGCGCAATTGCACGCGCCGGTGCGCCGCCTCGCCTCTTTTGCAACACCTTTCATGCGTGAGCTTGCCGACCGGTCCAAGCAGGCAAACCAGCTCGCCGTGTTCGACCGCGGCTCGGTGGTGGTGATTGCCCAGCAGGAAGCGCCGGATTACTGGGGTATTTCGATCCGCGTCGGCTCGCATATCAGCCTGTTCGACACCGGTTCCGGCCATGTGCTGCTTGCCTTCCGCTCGCCGGAAGAGCGCAAGATGATGATCGCCGAATATGTGAAGGAAAGCGATCGCATCGATCTTGATGCGAGTTTCTATGAACGCCTCGACCAGATCCGCGAGCGCGGCTACGAGATGATGCCAAGTGCGCAGGTTGCAGGCGTTTATAACCTCTCCGCGCCCATTCTCGGACCGGACGGCACCTGCATCGCAGCGCTGACCTGCCCCTATGTGACGCTGGTGAATTCATCTTCCGCACCGGACATCACCCAGACCATTACCCTGTTGCAGAAGACGGTGCAGGAACTGTCCAAGCTCGTCGGTGCCGATCTTTCCACACTGGATTAGGGCTGGTTCCGCTTCGCGCGGAGCCGCACTCTTAATTCTTATTTGAAAACTATCTTCTTTTTTGAAAATATCGGGATAGGAGGAATCTCTATGCTGATTGATACCCATCTGCACCTGATCGACAAAAGCGCGCTCAACTATCCATGGCTTGGCGATGTGCCTGCGCTTGATCGGGATTTTCTGTTCGACACCTACCGGCAGCAGGCGGAACGCTGCGGCATCGCCGCCGCTCTCCATATGGAAGTGGATGTCGCGCCTGAAGCGATTCAGGCTGAAACGGACCATATTCACGAGCTTTCCCGCGCAAATGGCGGCTTCATCAAAGGCGCGATTGCGTCCTGTCGCCCCGAAGAAGACGGCTTTGCCGCCTATCTGGAGCGTCAGCTCGCCGACCCCTTCGTCAAAGGCTTTCGCCGTGTGCTGCATGTGGTGCCGGACGCGCTTTCCGAAGGCGCGCTGTT
>JAEXXS010000435.1 GCA_023451915.1 Pseudomonadota bacterium
AGCCCCGCGAAAAATTGTGAAGGGCTGTGGATTATTTGCGGGAACTTTACGAGGTTACAGGAGACAGGTGACCCTGTCTTGAGCAAAAAATAAAGGAGGCCCGAAAAGGCCCCCTCGATACTTTGCCCGGAGTTGCAGGATCGTCTGGGTCCTACTTGCCCCAGCTGCGCTCCAGCACGTCAATCCAGTTTCCATGGGCCAGTTTGACGAGGGATGCATCGTCATATCCATGCGCGCGGAAGGTGTGGATCACACGCTGAAGGTCGGCGACGCTGTGCAGGCTGTTGGAGATCGTCGTGCCGTCGAAGTCAGAACCAAACGCGAGGTGATCAATGCCGATGCGGTTGACGATATAGTCGGCATGGCGCACGAGTTCGTTCAGATCGGTATTCGGGTCGCGTTTACCGTCTTCACGCAGAAAGCCGACGCCAAAATTCAGGCCGACAAGGCCGCCAGTGTCGCGAATGGCGTCGAGCTGCCGGTCGGTGAGGTTGCGGCTTTGCTGGCAAAGCGCATGCGCATTGGAATGCGATGCCACCAGCGGCGCATCGGACAGGGCGGCGATATCCCAGAACCCTTTTTCATTCATATGGGAAAGATCGACCATGATCTTCAGTTCGTTGCAGGCGCGGATCAGCGCCTTGCCGTGATCGGTCAGGCCCGGTCCGATATCGGGCGACGAAGGGAAGCGGAAGGGAATGCCATGCGCAAAAATATTGGGGCGGCTCCAGACCGGGCCGAGCGTTCGCAGGCCTGCTGCGTGCAGCACATAAAGTGCATCGAGGCTTTCATCGAAAGCCTCCACCCCTTCGATGTGGAAGACGGAAGCGAAAATGCCCTTGGCGAAGGCGTCGCGAATGTCTCCCGCTGTCCGGCAGATGCGAACCTGTCCTTCCGACATGCGCTCGATATTTTGCAGGATGGCCGCCATCCCCAGCGTTGCCTTCATGGCATCGGGCTGGCTTGGCGTCGGCAGATTGCCATCCGCGTCAAGTTCGCGGGCAGGAGACGGAACATAGACCGCGCATAGCCCGCCGCCGAGGCCGCCCTTGCGGGCGCGGG
Organism: Pseudomonadota bacterium; assembly: GCA_023451915.1. The sequence continues at coordinate 1,063 of JAEXXS010000435.1, forward strand.
GCAGGTCGATATGTCCCACGTCTTCGCCTTCGAGGAAGCGCTTTTCAGGCGCCGGTTTCCTGGAAGACCACAGGCGCAGCAGAACGTCATTGTGCCCATCGAATACCGGAATCAATTGTTCTGTCGCCATGTTTGGAGTTTTCCTTCACGCTGATCGTTCGGTTCAGGGGCGTAGTGGACCCGCCGACGGCAAATTGCAAACGAGTTTTCTGCAACATGTGTCGCACACCGCACAGTCTGGCGGTCTTGCGTGGACAAGAGAATCCCATTTATCTGCGGTCGGCCACTATCCCAACGAATGGTGCCGCAATGTTTCGTGAGACAGTGAACATTCGGCATCCGGGATTGTGGAACAGCTCGGCGGCGGGGGAATTGCGCATGCACGGAGCGTTGAAATGCAAGAGCTGTCTGACGGAGATTTTATGCCAATGCATGCGGACTGGAACGCTGCCTCACAGGCTGCGAAGGTCTATTCGAGAAGCTGGGCGAAGGATGAGCCCGGTGGTGTGATTATCGGGTTTGATCTGGACGGGGTCAAATTCGCTTATGCGGGAGGGCTGGAAAGCCTCGCAACGGGGGTTCCGTTTACGGCCAATACGGTCGTGCGCTACGCATCCATAACCAAGCATTTATTCTGCGCCATGGTCCTTAGCCATGGCGATGTCATCAGTCTCGATGATCGCCTCGGCGACCATCTGCCCGAGCTGCAAAGCCCGCTGGCCGATGTGACCGTGGGCCGGGCGCTGGATATGACCGGCGGTCTGCCCGATACGCGCGAGTGCCTGACGCTGCTTGGCCTTTCCGTTTATACGCAAACCGAGGCAGGCCAGCTTCTCGATTTTCTCGCATCGCTGACGCGGCTCAATTTCGAAGCAGGCAGCGAAATCTCTTATTCCAACACCGGCTATCGCCTGGTGGAAGCCGCGCTGGAACGCAAAGGCTTATACTTTCGCGATTTCATAAAGTCCGAAGTTACAGCGCCGCTTGGCCTTTCTATCGATGCGCCCAACCTCTGGAATGATCCGATCAAGGGGCTTGCGCCGGGCTATTTTCAGTCGGGCGACACGTGGCAACTGAGCGCTGCCGGGCTGCATCTTTCCGCTTCGGGTTGTCTGGTCGGCAGCGGTATGGCCCTGACCATCTGGGCGCAAGCGCTTCTGGAAGGCGAGGGCGCTTACAAGGGATTGCTCTCAAAACTGTCTGCGGAACGCACCCTGTCGAATGGGCGTCCGACGGGCTATGGTCTCGGCCTGCGCTGGAACGGCGTGGACGGTCGGGCCTTTGTCGGCCATGGCGGTTCGCATCCCGGTTACAAAAGCTATTTTCTGCTCGATCCGGTTGCGAAAAGCGGCGTGGTTGTCGTCTCCAACCGCGAAGACGCCGATACTTATAAGATCGCGCGCGACTGTATCGCCGCCCTCTACAGTTTGCAGCTGCCTGATACCGATTGCACGATCCCCGACGGATTGTACCTTGCCGAAGCCGGGCCACTTTGGCTGGAAATGCGCAATGGCGTTGCCAATTGTCTTGATGCTCAAGAAACGCTCTACAGCGTTGGCGATGGCTGGTTCTCGTCCCTGTCTGCATCGTCGCCGGTCAAGCTGCGCTGGACGGGCGACGTGCTGGAAGGCGAAATCGGTTACGCCGCGTGTCGCCTGAAACCCGCATCCGTGTCGCCTGCCGGACGAGAGCTTGACGGCCATTGGCGGGCATCGGCCTATGGCGCTGGTTTCGACATCAGGGACGGGCATGTGATCTGGGGGATCGGGCCCATCCGCCGCGCCATGCCGCTGGAAGATATGGGCAATGGGCGGGCGCTCTTCACGCTGCAAGACGGCCCATGGACGCGGCGCGTCTGTCTGCACCAGATTGACGACAATCGTCTCGAACTGGTCTTGAGCCGCAGCCGCATGATGGAATATCGCCGCTAACAACGCGGTGTTGCTAACGAAGACGCGGCGGAGAGCGACCTTACCGCCGCGTCTTGCATTATGATAACCTCCTTGAATTGATTCAAGCGTGAACGGAGTAAGCGATGCTGGAACGGATGATCGATCAGGGCGTGGGCCGCGAGCCTGCCGATATCGTGCTGAAGGGTGGTCGCTTCTTCGATCTTGTCACCGGCGAACTCGTGGAAAGCGATATTGCGATCTGTGGGGATCGCATTGTCGGCACCTTCGGCACCTATTCCGGCAAGCGGGAAATTGACATTTCAGGGCGCATCGTCGTGCCGGGCTTTATCGATACGCATCTGCATATCGAATCCTCACATATCACGCCGCATGAATTCGACCGCTGCGTGTTGCCGCAAGGCGTGACGACGGTGATCTGCGATCCGCATGAAATCGCCAATGTTCTGGGCGCGGAAGGCATTAAATTCTTCCTCGACAGCGCGCTGGAAACCGTGATGGACATTCGCGTTCAGCTGTCGAGCTGTGTGCCAGCCACCCATATGGAAACGGCGGGCGCGGAATTGCTGATCGGCGATCTTCTACCCTTTTCGCATCATCCAAAGGTGATCGGTCTGGCCGAGTTCATGAATTTTCCGGGCGTTCTGGCCAAGGACCCCGAATGTATGGCCAAGCTTCAGGCTTTTCAGGGGCGACACATCGACGGTCATGCGCCACTGCTGCGCGGCAAGGACCTGAACGGTTATATCTCTGTCGGCATTCGCACTGAACACGAGGCGACAAGCGCGGAAGAAGCGCTGGAGAAGATGCGCAAGGGGATGCATGTCCTCGTCCGCGAGGGCTCTGTCTCCAAGGACCTCAAGGCGCTGATGCCGATCATCACAGAGCGTCACGCACAGTTTCTGGCGCTTTGCACCGATGACCGCAATCCGCTTGATATCGCTGATCAGGGTCATCTCGATTATCTGATCCGCACCGCCATTGCCGGTGGCGTGTCGCCTTTGGCTATCTATCGTGCGGCCAGTGTTTCGGCGGCCCGTGCGTTTGGCCTGTTCGACCGCGGGCTGGTGGCGCCGGGACAGCGCGCCGATCTGGTAATCCTGGACAGTCTGGAAGATTGCCGCGCACAGATTGTCCTCTCGGCAGGACGCGTGGTTTCGGAAGAGCTGTTTGCGCAGCGCAGGACAATCGCCGAGGTGGGGCGCAACAGTGTGAAGGCGCAGCGTGTCAGTGCGGCCAATTTCCGTTCGCATTCAAACAGCGGCAAGACGCGCGCCATTGGCATCATCCCCGGCAAGATCATCACGGAAAGCCTCGAATTCGAACTGCAAGTCGGACCGAAGGGCGTTGAACCGGACCTGGAACAGGATGTTGTGAAAATCGCAGTTGTCGAGCGTCATGGCAAGAACGGCAATATCGCCACGGGTTTTGTGCATGGTTTCGGGCTGAAAGCAGGCGCGATTGCTTCAACAGTCAGCCATGACAGCCACAATATCTGTGTCGTTGGTACATCGGACGAAGATATCGCCGTCGCGGCCAATCGGCTTGGTGAAATTGAAGGCGGGTTCGTTGTCGTGCGTGATGGCAAGGTGCTGGCTGAGCTGCCTTTGCCGATTGCTGGCCTGATGAGCGACCAGCCATACGAGGTGGTGCGTGAGGAATTGCGCAAGCTGCGTCATGCCGCGGAAGAACTGGGCTCGGTTTTGGAAGAGCCCTTCCTGCAACTGGCTTTTGTCGCACTGCCGGTTATCCCGCATCTGAAAATCACGGATCGCGGTCTGGTGGACGTGGATAAGTTCGAATTTGTCGGCAACTGAGCGCAAGCTCAGTTTTGCTGGTAAGCGTCGGATCTGTTCGAAAAGAAGCTCAGAAAAGCAAAAATCCCGGACAAAGCCGGGATTTTGATAGTGCCTTGCTGGAAACTGGAGCGGGCGAAGGGATTCGAACCCTCGACCCCAACCTTGGCAAGGTTGTGCTCTACCCCTGAGCTACACCCGCTCGCGCCAGTTTCGACCTGAAATCGCTTCCGAAGGAAGTCGTTTCCGTCAGGCAGGCGCTATATGGACTAACGCATTTCGGAATGCAACAGGGAAATTACAATAAAATGTCGTTTTCCAACAGCGCTGTGAGTTTCCTCTCTCTGGCCTGATGTCAAATCTCTGTTCAGGTGGTTACAGCCATCGAGCGCTTGGTTTATAAGCCTGAACGAAACAATTTGAATAGCGAATAGAAATGGGTGGAATCATGGCTTTGTCGCCGAAGGAGCTTCTCGATCATCTGCAAAATCTCGGCATCGAGGTAACGACCGTTGAACATCCGCCCTTGTTTACGGTTGCGGATTCGCAAGGGTTGCGCGGCGAAATTCCCGGCGGGCACACGAAAAACCTGTTCCTGAAAGACAAGAAAGACAATTTCTTCCTCGTAACCGTGGAAGAGGACGCTGTGGTCGATCTGAAGTCGATCCATCAGGTGATCGGTGCCGCAAGCCGCGTCTCGTTCGGCAAACCCGAAAAGCTGCTGGAATATCTGGGCGTCATTCCAGGATCGGTAACGGTCTTCGGCGCAATCAATGACCGTGACCACAATGTTCAGGTCATTATCGATGCGGATCTGATGAAATATGATGTCATCAATGGGCACCCGCTGACCAATGAGGCGACGACCTCGATCCGGCGCGAAGACCTGATCACCTTCCTGAAATCGACCGGTCACGAACCGCGTATCCTGGCCGTATCAGAAGGTGCGAAGGCCGATGCAACGGTATAGACTAAGCGTCTTGAAATCCGCCGGAACAGATACAAATTGATTGGCACGAACTGAACGATCGACACCGGCTGTGATGCGGGGTGCATGAACGGGGCCGGAAGATATGAGGAATATTCCATGACCAGCCAGAACAATCCTTACGCCAATGCGGGCGGCCAGATGACGGCAAATGTCTCTTTCGGTTCGGCGTCAGCG
>JAEXXS010000476.1 GCA_023451915.1 Pseudomonadota bacterium
TTGGCGTCGAAATTGGTGCCGCCCGTTTTGAAACCGCCGCCCAAAAGCACCTGATAATAGGCGAGCGCCATTTCCGGCACGTTGTTGGGGAACTGGTCCGTATCCCAACCGGACTGGTAATCATTGCGGTTCATGTCGATGGAGCCGAGGATGCCGAGCGTTCGCGCCAGCGCCAGCTCATGCTCGAACGAGTGCCCGGCAAGAATGGCGTGTCCCTGTTCGATGTTCACCTTCACTTCATTTTCGAGACCATAGCGTTTCAAGAAGCCATAAACGGTCGCCACATCGTAATCATACTGATGCTTGGTTGGCTCCTGCGGCTTCGGCTCGATCAGGATCGTGCCCTTAAAGCCGATCTTATGCTTGTACTCGACAACCAGATTGAGGAAGCGCCCCATATGGTCGAGTTCGCGGGACAGATCGGTGTTGAGCAGGGTTTCATAGCCCTCACGACCGCCCCACAGCACGTAATTCTGGCCGCCGAGCCGCTTCGTGGCATCGATACAGGTCTTGACCGTGGCTGCTGCAAAAGCAAAAGCTTCCGGGTCGGGATTGGTCGCTGCACCGGCCATATAGCGGCGATGCGAAAAGAGATTGGCGGTTCCCCACAGCAAATTTATGCCGGTCTCAGCCTGCTTTTTATCAAAAATATCAACGATTTGATTGAGGTTTCTGGTGTTCTCCGCGAAGTCCTTGCCTTCCGGGCGCACATCGGCGTCGTGAAAGCAGTAGAACGGCGCGCCGAGCAGTGAAAAGAACTCGAAGGCGACATCAGCCTTCAGCTTTGCCGCGTCCATATCGTTGGAATACCAGGGCCGCTCGAATGTGCGCCCGCCAAACGGATCGCCGCCCTCCCAGGCGAATGTGTGCCAATAAGCAACCGCGAAACGCAGGTGGTCTTCCATGCGTTTGCCAAGCACGATCTCGTCAGGATTGTAGTGCCGAAATGCCAGCGGGTTATCGCTGTCAGGGCCTTCAAAGCGAACTTTTTCTATGTCACCGAAAAATCCGGTTGCCATGTTCATCCTCCCATTAGGTTTGATATTTAGAGCGCGTTTCGATCTGATTGGATCAGTTCGGCGCAATAAATGTTTGTTTTAACAAGAATCTTTTCCGAAAACCGTTTCACATTTTTCGGGATGCGCTCTAGCCCGCCAGCGAATGCATAGCCGGGTAGAGTGCGTGGTAGCGTTGATAGGCGTCATCATAAGCGGCACGAAGCGCCTGTTCGGGCTCGATCATGCGCGCCGTGCGCGGCGGCGTGCAGACCGCAAACGGATCAGCGCCGCTGGCCGCAATCAGCCCCAGACGCGCCGCGCCGAAGGCCGCGCCAAAGTCGCCTTCCTCCGGCAGCGAAACGGGCGTGTTCAGCGCCGTTGCGATGGATTTCAGCCAATAGGACGAGCGGGAGCCGCCGCCGACCGCGATCAACAAATGGATTTCCGTGCCCGCCGATTGGAGCGCGACGAGACTGTCGCGAATGGCGAAGGCGACACCCTCCAAAACAGCCTGTGTCATGGCGTTGCGGTTGGTCTCATGTTCCAGACCGTTAAAACTACCGCGAATCTTCGCGTCATTATAAGGGGTGCGTTCGCCGGAGAGATAAGGCAGGAAAGTCACGCTGCCGGGAGCCTTGACGGTTTCGCCCAGTTCCTGATCAAGCACATGCGGCGTTGCGCCGACCACGCGCGCGAACCAGTCAAGCGCACTGGCAGCCGAAAGAATGACGCCCATCTGGTGCCATGTGCCGGGCAATGCGTGGCAAAAAGCATGAACTGCGCTTTCCGGCTTCGGCTGATAAGCGCCATTGGCGGCAAACAGCACGCCGGAAGTGCCAAGCGACACAAACGCATGGCCGGGCTTCACCGTCCCCATGCCGCAGGCCGAAGCAGCATTGTCTCCCGCACCGCCCGCGACCACCGGACGTCCGTCGATACCCCAGCGCGCCGCAAGTTCTGCACGCAATTGCCCGGTCGCGTCACTGCCTTCCGCGAGGCGCGGCATATGGTTTTCGGTCAGTCCCGTCTTTTCAAGCAATTCGGACGACCAGTGACGCCCACCCGTGTCGAGCCAGCTTGTCCCGGCGGAATCCGACATGTCAGAAACATGTTCGCCCGTCAACCAGAGGCGGAGATAATCCTTGGGCAACAAGATCTTACGCGTCTTAGCGAATGTTTCAGATTCATTGCGCGCCACCCACACCAGTTTCGGCGCGGTAAAGCCCGGAAAGACGATATTGCCGGTAATGGCGCGAAAGGCCGGATCGGCATCAAGCTCGGCGGCTTCGCGATAACTGCGCGTGTCGTTCCAGAGGATGCAGGGGCGCAGCACCTGATCTGCATCGTCCAGCAGTGTCGCGCCGTGCATCTGGCCGGAAAGGCCGATGCCTTTGATAGCAGCGAATTCTGTCGGATGCTCTTGCCGCAGGGCGTCTATGGCGGTTTCAGTGGCGCTGATCCATTGAGCGGGGTCCTGTTCGCTCCAGCCTGCGTGTGGGCGGGATACATCCAACTCGCCATGCGCGGAACCAATCAGTCGCTGATTATCGTCGATCAAAAGCGCTTTAACGCCGGATGTTCCAAGATCGAGGCCGAGATACATAGTGGCTCCTGTCGGAATTTCATGAAGGCCGACGGTTCAGCAGAACTGTGGCAGGTTGTCTTTGAGAAAGATTTCGATGCGAATGTGTTCCTGCCCCGCAATGATCGGCAGCCGATCAGCAGAGGCTTTCAGGATACGAATGGCGCTGCGGATTTCATGCCCGGCATCCTGCGCGAGAACGCCGTGGATCAGCCCCTGTTCGAGCGCCTGTGAGGTCGCGTCATCGCGCTCATGGGCTATGACCAGAGGGCGCTTGCCCTCATGCTTGGCAAGCGCGCGAAGCAAGCCGCCATTACCAGCGCCGAGGCTATAAATACCAGCGATATCATTGCGTTCGTGAAGCAGCGCAGACACCAGATTTTCCACCCGCGCATCTTCATCCAGGCCTTCAAGGGCAGGGAGAATGGTGCGTCCGGGAAAGTCGCTTCGCATCGCCGAGGTGAAACCTTCGAAGCGTTCGCGGTGATCGCGCACTTTCAGCGAACCGGTCAGAATGGCGATGACGCCTTCGGTCCCGTTCGCGAAAAGGCCGAGAAGACGCGCCGCCGTGCGTCCCGCCGCAGCATTGTCGACACCGATATAATGTTCGCGGGCAGAATGACCGAGATCGGAAACCAATGTGACGGCATGCACGCCGCTTGCGAGCAAGTGGTCGCAGGCAGCCCGAACCGGGTCGGTATCAAGCGCGACGAAAGCCACGCCATCCGGCTTGCGAAGGGCGCTTGCATCGAGGGCTGCGACCAGCGCAACCTCATCGAATGCGGGAACGAGAATGAGATTGATCGAGACACGCTCCGCCAGCGCGCGCTCCGTCGCATTCGCGATCTCGTCGCGAAGGCTCAGCATGAAGGTGTTGTCATTGTCGGGCACAATGAAATCGAACTGATAAAGCCGGCTGCGCGCCAGATTGGCCGCTCCCACATCGCGAACATAGCCAAGCGTATTCATGGCATCCATGACCCGCTCACGGGTTTTGGATCGCACGCCCGGACGGTCGTTCAAAACGCGATCAACCGTGGCAAGGCTCACGCCCGCAGT
>JAEXXS010000485.1 GCA_023451915.1 Pseudomonadota bacterium
TCGAACCCTTCGACAACGCCTTTGCGCTGATGGCGCAACTGGTGACGGAATTGCGCGCCGATGGCCACAATATCCGCCATGTCGATGTTGGCGGGGGTCTCGGCATTCCCTACCGCACCGACAACAACCCGCCGCCGCTGCCCGCGGCCTATGCAGAAATTGTTGCCAAACACATCAAGCCGCTTGGCCTCAAGACCGTTTTCGAGCCGGGCCGCCTGATCGTCGGCAATGCCGGTCTGCTGGTGACGGAAGTGATTTTCGTCAAGGAAGGCGATGCGAAGAACTTTATCATCGTCGATGCCGCGATGAATGATCTCATCCGCCCGACGCTTTATGAAGCCTTCCACGATATCCGCCCGGTCAGGCTGGCAAAGGACGATGCGCCGCGCATCCGCGCCGATTTCGTCGGACCTGTCTGCGAAACGGGCGACTATCTCGGCCTTGATCGCGAAACGACCAAGCCAGCGCCCGGCGACCTGATCGCCGTCAGCACCGCTGGCGCTTACGGTGCGGTTTTGTCGAGCACCTATAACAGCCGTCTTCTGGTGCCGGAAGTTCTGGTGGATGGCGACCGCTTCCATGTCGTGCGCCCACGCCACACTTACGAAGAACTGCTTGAGCTCGATTCCATACCGGACTGGCTGTAGGCAGTAGGGCCCAATAAATCATGGCGAAGCCTCGCCTTTGCCATGATGCATGTTATCCTGTCATTCGATTGCACACTGGCAGACAGAGCAGAAAGCCCGGATGACGGATCAAGGCCACGACAAGAAGGATAAGCCGCAACTGATGCGGGATGCCTTTTTGTGCCTGTTTTCAGGCGATGGCGCGCTGTTGCGGCGTCTGCGTCTGCGCACATTCCTGTCTGTCGGGTTTGAACGTCTGTGGCCGCTGGTGCTGCCGCTGATTCTGTTACTTGCCCTTTTCGCAAGCATCAGCTGGTTTGGCCTGTTCGGCATGATGCCGCGCTGGCTGCATATCGCCGTGCTGACGATCTTTGCGCTGGCGGGGCTGGTTGCGCTCTATCTTCCTTCCCGCTTCCAACCGCCGACCGAAGACGATGTGACGGCGCGGATCGAGACGGTCAACGGCCTCGTGCATGAACCGCTGGCCGTACAGTCCGGCCATATGGCGACGGGCGCACACGATCCTTTTTCGCAGGCTCTGTGGCGCGAACACCAGCGCCGTATGGCCGAACGGCTGAAGAACCTGCAATCCGGCCTGCCGCGACCGCGCCTGCCGGAACGCGATCCTTACGGCCTGCGCGCCATCGTGGCGCTGCTGTTCGTCACGGCGCTCGCCTATACGTCCAGTGCGGGCAGCGGTCGCATTGCCGACGCCTTTCACATTCGCCCCGGCAACGGCGCCACCCTTGCCCGCGTCGATGCCTGGGTGACGCCGCCGCGCTATACGGGCCGCGCGCCGGTTTTCCTGACGGCCAGCGCCGAAAACACCCGCAATACCGAGGCGATCACCGTTCCCGAGGGCAGTGTGCTTTCGGTCCGCGTCATCGGCGGCAGTTCGGAACGTCTGACCGCAACCAATGCAGAGGGCGAGCAGCGGGAAGTCCAGCCCGTCGCGCCGAAGGAAGAGCAAACACAAGCCAAAGGCCTGAGGCCGGTCCAGACGCCGGAAGAAAGCGCCGTCGATGGCAGCCGCAACTTCCATTACGATCTGCGCGAAGACGAAACCGTGACCCTTTCCGGCACCGATGCGCGTTGGAAATTTGCGGTGACGCCAGACACGCCGCCGACGATCCGTTTTACCAAGGAGCCCGGCCAAGCGCTGAACGGCACGCTGCAACTGACCTATGAAATCGACGACGACTATATGCCAGCCAAGGCCTTTGCCGAAATCGTGCCGCTGGAAATCGATGAAGATGAAGAAGCCTCCCCGCTTTACGAAGCGCCGGAGCTACCGCTCGCTTTGCCGCGCCACGGCGTGAAGGAAGCCACCACCTCGAAGGACCTGACCGAACATCCATGGGCAGGCCAGAAGATAGCGCTGACCCTCGTCGTCACCGATGCGGCGGGTCAGGTCGGTCGCAGCGAAACCAAGGTGATCACGCTTCCAGAACGGCCTTTCAGCAATCCGCTGGCGCGCGCCATTGCCGAACAGCGGCGGATTCTAGCGCTGGACGCCAACCAGCGCGACCATGTGCTGGACATGCTGTCGGCACTGATGCTGCGCCCGGAAGAAACGATCAAGAACGCAGCGCATTATCTCGGCCTCGTGACCATCCGCACCAAGCTTCGCATGGCAAGAAGCGACGACGCCCTGCGCGATAGCGCCGACTATATGTGGCAGGTGGCGCTCGGTATCGAGGACGGCAATCTTTCGGCAGCCGAAAAGCGTCTGCGTCAGGCGCAGGAAGCGCTGAAAAATGCGCTGCAAAACGGCGCATCGCAGGAAGAGATCGAGAAGCTCACCGCGGAACTCCGCAAGGCGATGCAGGATTTCCTGCGTGAATTCGCCCAGCGCCAGCAGCAGAACCCGAATGCGCGCCGGTCAGCGCCCGATCCCAATGCGCAGATGCTGACGGAAAAAGACCTGCAGCGCATGATGGATCAGATCGAAAATCTGGCCCGTCAAGGATCGCGCGATCAGGCCGAACAGCTTCTGTCGCAATTGCAGGACCTGATGAACAATCTGCAGATGGGACAGGCGCAGCCCGGCCAGCAGGGTCAGGGACAGCAGGGCCAGCAAGGGCAGATGCAGCAGCAGATGAACAAGCTCGGGGATCTGATGCGCCGGCAGCAGCAGACGATGAACGAGACTTTCAATCTCGACCAGCAGCAGCAGCGCCAGTTCGACAACAATCCAGGTGCGGGCGACGAAGGCGAAGACATGGAAGGCCTGTTCCCCGGCGATGACGGCTCCAAGGGCGGCGGCGCGCAGCAAGGCGGCCAGACCGATGAAAAGACGGCAGAGGCCATGCGCAAGCTGCAACAGCAGCAGCAGCAATTGCAGCAGGAATTGCAGAAGCTCACGGAAGACCTGAAAGATTTAGGGATAGAACCCGGCAAGGATTTTGGTGATGCCGGAAAATCCATGGGCAATGCCGCCGAAGCGCTCGGACGCAATGAGGGCGCAGAAGCCAACGACAATCAGGGCAGCGCTCTGGACGCCCTTCGCCGCGCCGGACGCGACATGATGCAGAAGATGCAACAGGCGATGGGGCAGGACGGCCAGCAGGGTCAGACCGGAAGCAAGGGTGCGCGTGGCCGTGATCCGCTCGGACGCCAGCAGGGCATGGGAGCCGATGACGGCAGCGGCACCAAAATTCCCGGCGAAATCGACATTCAGCGCGCGCGCGAAATTCTGGATGAAATCCGCCGCAAACTCGGCAATGCGCTGACGCCGCAGATGGAAAAAGAATATCTGCAGCGCCTGTTACAGTTCGACTAAAAGCTGTGTGGAGAATTAATCTTTGACGTGTCCGACATAGGGCAACTGCCGGAACGAATGGGCCACGTCCATGCCGTAACCGACGACAAAGTAA
>JAEXXS010000510.1 GCA_023451915.1 Pseudomonadota bacterium
GGCGGCGGCAGGCCGATTGTGGCCAGTTCTTCCTCTGTCTTGTGCCAGAGGTCGTGCGCTTCGTCAGCCAGATGCAGGCGGATTTCCGGCACATGCGGCGGTGCTTGCAGGCCGGTATTGGCCAGAATGAAGCTGCGCGTGCTGGTTTCCGCCGGATCGAGCATCTTTTTTGCTCAGATGTCTTTGGCGTCGAGGCCGCCCATGCGGCAGACTTCGATCCATTCGTCTTCCGTCACCGGCTGCACGGATAAGCGCATGGAGGTGACGAGCGCCATGTTCTCAAGCCTGGGGTTCGCCTTGACATCCTTCAGCGTAACGGGCTTCGGCATATCGCGGACGGCCTTGATGTCCACACAGTCCCAGCGCGGATCGTCGGTGGTGCTGTCGGGGTGCGACAGAGCGCAGACCTCGACAATGCCGACCACTTCCAGCCCTTCATTGGAATGATAGAAAAAGCCCTTGTCGCCCAGTTTCATGGCACGCATGTTGTTGCGCGCCAGATAATTGCGCACGCCATCCCATTGCTCGCCCTTTTCGCCACGGGCCTTTTGCATCTCCCATGACCATTTGAACGGTTCGGACTTGAACAGCCAGTAAGCCATTTTGCGTTCCTCGGTCAGGGATCAGGCGTTGGCAGGATTTTTGATTGCCCAGTTCCATGGGCGCACGGTCACGTCCTGAAACAGACCGGCCTTGGCATAGGGATCGTTGGCGGCGATTTTTTCAGCGGCTGCCTTGTCTTCGGCTTCGACAACCACGAGGCTGCCATTCGGCTTGCCATCTTCGCCGAGGAAGGGACCGGCAAACTTCAGCACATCGCCAAGGCTCGTCAAATAGTCGAGATGCGTCGGGCGCGTATCGAGACGCACCTGCAAATGGTCGGGCTTGTCGTTGCAGAGAAGTGCAAAAAGCATCGTCTGGTCCTCTAGTCTTCGGTCTTGAGTGGTCGGTTGATGAGGTTGATGACAGCCTCGTCGATGGTGATCTCGCCGCTCAGCAAAGCGCCAACCGCATCAATGATGGGCGCGGAAATGCCGTGCTTTTCGCAAAGCTCTGCAGCTATTGGCGCGGTTGCGACGCCTTCGGCCAGAGGCCGGTTGGTCAGATCTTCGCCGCGTCCAAGTGCAAGGCCGTAGGAATAATTGCGCGATTGCGACGATGAGCATGTCAGCATCAGATCACCGAGGCCGGAAAGCCCCATGATGGTCTCCGGTTTTGCGCCCATGGCCTGGCCGATGCGGCGCAGTTCAGCAAAGCCGCGTGTGACGAGTGCTGCCTGCGCGCTTGCACCATAGCCGCGTCCGATAGCGGCACCGGCGGCAATCGCCAGAACGTTTTTCAACGCACCACCGATTTCAACGCCTTTAAGATCGGTGGTCGAATAACAGCGGAAGGCAGGACCCGAAAGAAGGGCGGCCAGCTGGTCGGCTGTGTCTGCATCTTCACAGGCAACCGTCACCGCCGTTGGCAGGCCGCGCGCAACATCGGTTGCAAAGCTTGGGCCAGAAAGGGCCGCGATGCGGTGGTTCGGCAAAACTTCCGCCACCACTTCCGACATCAGCCGTCCGGTGCCGCGCTCAATACCCTTGGCGCAAAGAACGACGGGCGCGGATTGGGGAATGAGGTTGCTCAGTTCCGACAGGCCTGCGCGCATGGCCTGAGCCGGGATCACGGCCAGAACGGCGTCAGCGCCGGTGACCACGTCCGAAGCGCTTGCGCTGGCGTTTATACCAGTGGGCAATTCGATATCGCCCAGATAGTGCGGGTTGCGCCGGTCTTTATTGATTGCTGCGACGGTTTCCGCGTCGCGAGCAAAGAGCCAGGCTTCGTGGCCGCTGGTCGCCGCCATCGCGGCAAGCGCCGTGCCCCATGCGCCGCCACCAAGAACGGCAATCTTCGTGCGAACGCTCATGCCTTGGCTCCACGTCGCCCAGCGCCAATCAGCGGTGCGGATTTTTCATCGAGCGGCCAGCGCGAGCGCGGCGCGATGGCAAGCGAATCCGGGGCCTTGGTGGCGGCGTGTTCCGCCCCGGCCCAGGCGATCATCGCCGCATTATCCGTGCACAGATTGAGCGGCGGCGCGATGAAGCTGAAGCCGTGTTTTGCGCAAAGCTGTTCCAGCGACGCCCGCAGGGTCTTGTTGGCAGCAACGCCGCCCGCGACGACCAGCGACGGTGTCGCGCAGTCGGGAAATTCCGCCTTGAAGCGTTCGAGCGAACGCCCGACCCGGTCGGCAAGCGTGTCCGCGACGGCGGCCTGAAACGAGGCGCAAATATCCGCAACGTCCTGATCGCTGAGCGGCACCAGTTCGCTTGCGGTCTGGCGCACGGCGGTCTTGAGACCGGAGAAGGAAAAATCTAGCCGCGCTTCGCCTTTCAGCGGGCGGGGCAGGGCAAAACGCTTGGGATCGCCCTGAAGCGCCATGCGCTCAACCGCCGGACCGCCGGGATAAGGCAGGCCCAGAAGCTTCGCCGTCTTGTCGAAGGCTTCGCCCAGCGCGTCATCAATGGTGGTGCCGAGCCGCTCATAATCATTGAGCCCGCGCACCAGCACCATCTGCGTGTGACCGCCGGAAACGAGCAGCAGCAGATAGGGAAATTCCAGCTTGTCGGTCAGTCGCGCCGTCAGCGCGTGGCCTTCGAGATGGTTAACGGCATAGAACGGCTTTTGCGCGGCCATGGCGAGCGCCTTGGCCGTCATCAGGCCGACGATCAGCCCGCCGATGAGGCCGGGACCGGCGGTGGCCGCCACGGCATCCACGTCATCGAGCTGCATATCCGCATCCTGCAAGGCGCGTGCGACCAGCCGATCCAGCGCCTCGACATGGGCGCGCGCGGCGATTTCCGGCACAACACCACCGTAAGGCTCATGTTCGGCGATCTGGCTCAGAACCACATTGGACAGAATACGGCCTTCGCCCTTATCGTTGCGTTCAACGATAGCGGCGGCTGTTTCGTCGCAACTGGTTTCTATTCCAAGAATGCGCATTTGCGGTT
>JAEXXS010000517.1 GCA_023451915.1 Pseudomonadota bacterium
GGCAGTCATGATCCCCCTCGCCTGGTCGAGCCTAAGCGTCGCCCAGATAAGACTTTATCGTTTCTATAAATCTTGGAACAGAAATAGGCTTCGAAATATAGGCTTCACATCCGCCCTGCCGGATGCGTTCCTCGTCGCCTTTCATCGCAAAAGCCGTGACGGCGATCACGGGGATGTGGCGCAGTTCTTCATCGTCTTTGAGCCATTTCGTCACTTCCAGCCCTGAGACTTCGGGAAGCTGAATATCCATGAGAATGAGATCTGGCCGGTGTTCGCGAGCGAGATCCAGCGCCTCAAGACCGTTTCGTGTCCGGATCGTTTCGTATCCACTGGCTTCGATAAGATCGCGAAACAACTTCATATTCAATTCGTTGTCTTCGACGATCATTACGCTTTTCGTCATCGAAACTTCCCTGGGGCAACTCCCCGGCCCGATTTTTCATTCATCTGCTAGAGCGGTTCCGGTTAAAACGGAATCGTGGAACCGCTCTATCTAATTGTTTTTACGCATTATCCGACGCAAAACCGCTACGCACTTTTGCTGGAAATGCTCTAGCATTGGCTGACACCAGACAGTATGCACCGACTTCCCCCCGGTGCACTCTTTGATTTAACCTCATTTCATTGACGAAAGGCAAATAATTCCGTTGTCGCTACAAGGACCTGCATCTTATATGAAAACAAATGCAAGCGAGCGCGGCGACTGCACGGACCGGCTGAAATGGAGGGCGACGATGAAAACGCTTATGAACGAAACGGAAGCGCAGGGTCTCGCCATAGAAGCTTTGGCCTGGCTTGCACAGGATAAAGACCTGCTGCCACGGTTTCTGGCGCTGACAGGCATTGAAGCCTCATCCATCCGTCAGGCTGCACGTGAGCCGGGCTTTCTGGCCGGCGTGCTGCAGTTTTTCTTAAGCCACGAGCCCACGTTGATGCGATTCTGTGAGGAAACTGGGCGCGACCCGGCGACCCTTCAGAAAGCGGCGTCTTTCTTGCCCGGCGGTGCTGGCCAGCATTTGCAGAGCGGCGCCGACTGATTCGACCGTCGCCGCCCTGTTTCTAAGCTGTCTCAGGCTGCGGTTGGCCCAGGGACGACCTCTTCCGCGGTCGAAACATTGATCACGTTCAACTCGTGTGCACGCCCGTCGCGGGCGGTCCATGAGATCGACTGGCCGGGCGCAAGCCCGATCAAGGCAGTACCAATCGGGGTCAGAATCGAAACCTTGCCCTGAGCAATGTCAGCCTCACCAGGGTAAACCAGCGTCACGCGGCGCTCATGTCCGTCATTGGAACGGAATTCGACCACCGAGCCCATATGCACAACGTTCTGCGGCAGGCGCTTGGCGGGCACGACCTTGGCGCGGTCAAGCTCGGCCATCAGCTCATCGGCGATTTCCTCTTGCTGCTCGGAGACGCTGTTGGCCAGTCCCATCAGGCGCTCGTAATCCACGTCACTGACGACAATATTGGGCTTCTTGCGATTCTTGGCGCTCATGGCGATAGCTCACTGTTATAAGATAAATATCTCCGAGCATGATAGCTCGAAGCGGATGATTGGGATGTTCTTGTGAAAGCGCTTATCGAGTTCGCTTGAGACAAGCGACGAACCATCCCTCGGAGTCCTTCTGCGCAAGGCGGGACTCGAGGGCCTTTATCCCGCGATCGGTTGAACCCGATGGAGTATGGCGGCGAAACGGTTGTTCATAACACTAAACTTGGTGATATCGCTGCCAATGTCAAGAGCATGAAGGTTGGGCGCTGCTCTGCCAGTGGCGCGGCGGCGGATTGGTGATATACAAAGCATGTTCCTTTTATGTTCGTCGGAACAGACTTCATCTTGTCGAGGCTGGACCAGACCACAAAGCTGCACATGTTAACGATGGTTGAGAATTTCGCCGCAAACAGTCCTGACCAAGGCCTATGTCGCGACTGCCTGTCGCTGCAGAAGAGCGCTTCCGTACGCCGGTGTCATGCCTGCGGCAGCCCGCGTTTGGTGCGACACCCGGAACTATACAGGCTGACCCTTGCCCATATCGACTGCGATGCTTTTTACGCGTCGGTGGAAAAGCGCGATAATCCTGACTTGCGCGACAAGCCGCTCATCATCGGCGGCGGCAAGCGCGGCGTGGTTTCGACAGCCTGTTACATCGCCCGCATTCACGGCGTTCGTTCGGCCATGCCGATGTTCAAGGCGCTGGAGGCTTGTCCCGAGGCAATCGTCATCAAGCCGAATATGGAGAAATACGCCCGCGTCGGGCGGGAGGTGCGTCAGCTGATGCGCGATCTCACCCCATTGGTCGAGCCGCTTTCCATCGACGAAGCGTTTCTCGATCTCAGCGGCACCGAACGGCTGCACAAGGCGCCGCCCGCCGTGGTTCTCGCCCGCTTTTCCAAGCGTGTGGAAAGCGAGATTGGAATCAGCGCATCCATCGGCCTGTCCTATTGCAAATATCTCGCCAAGGTGGCCTCCGATCTCGAAAAACCGCGCGGATTTTCCGTCATCGGAGAAGCCGAGGCGCTCGATTTTCTACGCGACAAGCCGGTGAGCATGATCTGGGGCGTCGGCAAGGCATTTGCGGCGAAACTGCAAAGCGACGGTATCCGCAGTATCGGCCAACTCCAGACGATGGAGGAAGGCGCGCTGATGAAGGCCTACGGCACCATGGGTCAGCGCCTGTATCGCCTGTCACGCGGACAGGACAGCCGACGTGTCGAGCCTGATCACGACATGAAAAGCGTTTCCGCGGAAACGACCTTCAACACCGATCTGTCGACGGCAGCAGATCTGGTTCCGGTTCTGCGTGCGCTTGCCGAAAAAGTCTCGCGTCGCCTCAAGGCCGGCGAAATTGCCGGCCGCACGGTCGTACTCAAACTCAAGACCCAGGACTTCAAGCTGCGCACCCGCAATCG
>JAEXXS010000522.1 GCA_023451915.1 Pseudomonadota bacterium
GTTCGTCTTCAGTGGGCCTATAGTCAAGGTCGATTAATTCACTCATTCTGAATCACCCCACATCTAGGAGACGCGTGCGGTTATATAAGTCCATCGTCCAGTCGACACAACATCAAAGAAACGTATCTCACTACTTTTTAGTGCATCAATTTTGTGTGTATCTGCAAAAAAAATTGTGCAAACGGTGCGCGCGACAGATACTCCGACCATTATGTCTGGAAGATGACACCGAGGATTAAAAATAGATTGCAATGGGAAACATGATTTCACTAAATCCGTTCTCGTTGCTCTATTATGCCCAATAAATCGGCACCTATCCGCTGGCAGAAAAGTCAGGCAATGGTGGAAAATCCACCCGCAAAGCATAGCGACCGCGCATTTTATCGAAAATAATGGCAAAACCTCGAGGTAGCCACGTTTGGGATGGTACAGATGAGTCGCTTGCTTCTCCTTCGACATGCCAAAGCCGTCTGGGCAAAGCCCGGAATGAAGGATTACGACCGACCACTCGATGTGGAAGGCCACAACGCGCTTGATCGGCTCGCTGGAGCGATGAGGATCGCGGGCCTCCTGCCCGACCGCGTGGTGCTTTCAGGCTCGTGCCGCACGCGGGAAACCGCCTTCGGCTTGCGGACAAGGCTTGGCATCGAGGTGGAAACTGTCATCGACGACGAAATCTACAGCGGCGGCGCGGCGGAATATCTGCGCTCCATCCGCGCGCATGGCGATGTCGAGACGCTGATGCTGGTCGGGCACAATCCGAGCATGGAAGATCTGGCGCTTGCGCTATGTGCAAAAGGCGATCCGGACAGCCTCGACCGGCTGCATGCAGGTTTTCCCACCGCCGCTCTCGCCACCATATCCTTTTCTGAAAAGCTGAACGATCTCAGTCGCGAACACGGATTTCTTGAAAGCTTTCCGCAGCCCTGAGCTGGATGCACAAGTTGACAGATCGTCTGCTTGCGAAACGAGCTCGCCACCTTATTTATAGCTTCAACCGGTTTCACCCTGCGAGGACATCTTTGGCAAAGCTTACCAGCATCGGCGATGAAGCCAAAATCGCACTCGACACATTGACGGAACGTGCGACCGGGCTTCTTTCTCCTTCGCTGCGCCTTGGTGTGACGGGCCTTTCTCGCGCTGGCAAAACGGTTTTCATCACAGCACTGGTGCATAATCTCGTTCACGGCGGCAGGCTGCCGATGTTCGAAGCCTATAAGTCAGGCCGGATTTCCCGCGCGCTTCTCGAGCCGCAGCCAGACGACGCCGTTCCGCGTTTTCAATATGAAGAGCATCTGTCGGCGCTTATCGATGAGCGCATCTGGCCAGATTCCACGCGCGCCATTTCACAGCTTCGTCTGACTATTGAATATGAAACGGCTTCTGCATGGGGACGATGGCTGTCTCCGGGGCGACTTTCGGTCGATATTGTCGATTATCCTGGTGAATGGCTGCTCGATCTGCCGCTGCTCGGCAAGAGCTATGCCGAATTCAGCGCAGATTCCTTCGCGTTGGCCAATGAACCGACCCATGTCGATCTGGCGCAGCCGTGGCTGGCGGATGCCGTGTCGGTCGATCCGACCGAAAAGGCCGACGAATTGACGGCGCAGCGGTTGGCCAAGAGCTTTACCGCCTATCTGCGGGCCGGAAAGGTCGACGAGCGCGCATTGTCCACCCTACCGCCCGGTCGCTTCCTGATGCCCGGCGATCTCGAGGGATCGCCCGCCCTGACCTTTGCGCCCTTACCCAATCTCGCTCCGGAAGACATCAAGGCCGGATCGCTCGCCGCCATGATGGAACGGCGCTACGAAGCCTATAAGACCTATGTTGTGAAACCGTTCTTTCGCGAACATATTGCGCGGCTGGACCGCCAGATTGTGCTGATCGATGCCATGCAGGCGATGAATGCCGGTGGCGCGGTGGTGGCGGACCTAGAACGCGCGCTGACAGACATTCTGTCCTGTTTCCGGCCCGGACGCGCCAATCTGCTGACCGGCCTTATCCAGCGCCGTATCGGGCGCATTCTGGTGGCAGCGACCAAGGCCGACCATCTGCATCACGAAAGCCATGATCGGTTGCAGGCGATTGTTCGCCGTCTTGTGGAACGCGCCATTGAGCGCGCCAATTTTTCGGGCGCTGATATCGATGTCCTGGCTATGGCGGCAGTGCGGGCGACGCGGGAAGCAACCGTCACACAGGGAAAAGAGGTGCTGCCTGTCATCGTCGGCACACCGCTCAAGGGCGAGCGTATCGATGGCGAGATATTCGATGGTGAAACAGAAACGGCTATATTTCCCGGTGACTTGCCAAAGAATCCGAATGCGATCTTTGAACAGGTTTCCACGCCGGAAGACCCTGCCATTCGATTCGTGCGGTTCCGCCCTCCACGCCTTGAGCGCACAGCCGAGGGTGTGACGCTGTCGCTGCCGCACATAAGGCTGGACCGTGCCCTTCAGTTCCTGATCGGAGATCGTCTAGCATGAGCGATGACGCCCCGCGCAAACCAACCTCTTTCAAGGTTGATACCTCGCCCCGCGCAAAGCCTCTCCCGGAAGCGCCTGAGGAGACGTCGCGCCGTCCTCGTGCCGTCAAAGATCTGGAACAGATCGTCGTAGAGCC
>JAEXXS010000022.1 GCA_023451915.1 Pseudomonadota bacterium
CCCGACCGGGGAATTGTCTGATCAGACATGGTCGGACACTTCAGCCAGTCAAAGAACTGACTGTGCCGAACAGAATGCATTATTTTGCAAATGGTTCCAGACAATATTGCGGGTTAGCAAGCGGTAACTGAATTTATTTCTGTATATCTTGGTTGAGAAGGATGACTTCAGCTCGAAATAAAGGGTGTTCGTTCAGTCTGGTGAATATAATAGTGCTCAATCGCAACATCAGGAAGCTCCAACAGGTCGATGGATTGCCGGTCTGTTGCTTTGGACGTTCCTTCACCTGCTGCAGCACCCCGCAAGGGTACCGCGACGGAGAGGCCATACAAGATTGCTCCCCAGATCACGAAGGGCGAGGCCGCAATAAGTACGAATATGTACTGAGCTGTTTCCATGTTGTGAATTTTGAAGTCATCGCCTCCAAACGTCAAAGAAAAGACGTCCTGTCGAGCATGTGTCAGGCGCTTTCATTTCCCAATCTTTGCCAGAAAGAGGGGAATAAAAGTTCCGCTGCTTCGTTATGGCGTTCCGCCAATAAGCCAACACCCGCGATGCGTGTGCTTGTGAATATCAACAATCTACGAAAACAAACGTTGCAGTTTCGCCACAATGCGTTGCATAGATGCAACGCTATTGGATATCATGGTTAATATGAAGGCAACGAATCTGACCACGGATATGGATAAGGCGGAACAATCGTCGCGCAAAGGCGAGGGGCGTAGACTTCTCGCATTGCCCGGAATTATCACCGTTGTCTCGGCGCTTGTGACGGCGTCTATTTCGTTCGCGATTCTGATCGGCATTACGCCCATTACGCCGAACCGCACCGTCACGCTGGCCTTGGTTATCATCAATGTCGCGTTGATTTTGTTCCTGATTTTGCTGATTTGTCGCGAGATCTATCGCATCGTCACGGCGCGCCGCTCGGGTAAGGCGGCATCGCGGCTGCATGTCCGCATTGTCGCTCTATTCTCGTTGATCGCTGCTGTTCCGGCCATCGTGGTCGCGATTGTTGCATCGGTAACGCTTAATCTCGGTCTCGACCGCTGGTTCGATACCAATACGCGCGACATTGTGAATTCGTCGCAGAGCCTGGCCACGGCCTATATTCGCGAAACGGCGCTCAATCTCCAAAGCACGTCCTATTCAATGCTGTTGGATCTGGATGCGCAGCGCATGCTTTACAGCTTGGATCGCGGCGGCTTCATAGAATTGATGACGTTGCAGACACGCGGACGCGGACTGCTTGGCGCATTTCTTGTGCGTGCAGACGGCTCCACGGTCGTCAAAAGCAATACAGGCATGGAAAAGGGTTTGCTGAAACCACCGGAAGCTGCCTTGCAGACAGCTGCGGATGGAAAACCTGTCATCATCCAGCCCGGCGAAGCCGATTTCGTCGGCGCAATCATCAAGATGCGCGAGATACCTGACGTCTATCTTTACACTGTCCGTCGGGTGGATTCGCAAATTCTAGATGCGATGCGTCTGATGGAAGCCAATACGCAGCGCTATCAGGCCATGGACGCAAACCGCATTCCAACACAGATTGCCTTTGCACTTTTGTATTTCGGTCTGACGCTGATTGTTCTTCTGTCTGCCATCTGGACCGGCATCGCGGTTGCGGATCGTCTGGTACGCCCCATCCGTCTGTTGATCGGTGCCGCCGATGACGTGACCGCCGGCGATCTTGACGTTTCGGTTCCGGTTCGTTCGTCGGACGGCGACGTGGGTGCCTTGTCGGGCACTTTCAACAACATGGTCGCGGAACTGAAGAGCCAGCGCAACGAGCTGATTGCCGCCAAGGATCAGATCGACGAACGCCGCCGTTTCTCGGAAGCCGTACTTTCGGGTGTGACGGCGGGCGTCATCGGCATCGATACGGATAGTTCGGTTTCGATTCTCAACCGTTCTGCCGAACATATGTTCGGTGTCGTTTCAAAGGACGCGGTGGGCAAGAGCCTGAGCAGCATCGCGCCTGAGGTGGGGCAGGCGTTTGAAGTGGCACGGACTGCGGATAAGCCCGTTCATCGCGAGCAGGTGAGCATGACACGCAACGGCGTGGCACGCACCTTCAACGTACAGGTCACGGTCGAAGACATTGAATCGGAAGATCATTCTTATGTCGTTACGGTGGATGACATCACCGATCTCGTGCAGGCGCAACGCACCTCGGCATGGGCCGATGTCGCGCGCCGCATCGCGCATGAAATCAAGAACCCGCTGACCCCGATCCAGCTTTCCGCCGAACGTATTCGTCGTCGCTATGGCAAGGTTATTACCGAGGATCGTGAAGTCTTCGATCAGTGCACCGACACAATTATCCGTCAGGTTGGCGACATTGGCCGCATGGTCGATGAGTTTTCCGCCTTTGCACGCATGCCAAAGCCCGAAATGCGGCAGATGGACATGCGCGAAGCCTTGCGCGAAGCATCCTTCCTGATCGAAGTCAGCCGCAGCGACATAAAGTTCGAAAATGATTTCGGACCGGAAAAGCTGGCTGGTTCTTTTGACAGCCGTCTGATCGGTCAGGCTTTCGGTAATGTCATCAAGAATGCGAGTGAAGCGATTGATGCTCTTCCCAAAGAAGAGCGCGGCGAGGGGCACATTCTCATTCGGTCTTACAAGGCTGACGGGCATCTGATTGTCGACGTGATCGACAATGGCAAGGGCCTGCCGGGCGATGACCGCCAGAAGCTGCTTGAGCCTTATATGACCACGCGGGAAAAGGGCACCGGGCTTGGCCTCGCCATCGTTCGCAAGATTGTCGAAGATCACGGCGGACATCTTGAATTGCATGACGCGCCAGCGGATTTCCACGGAGGTCGTGGCGCAATGATACGGATGGTCTTTCCAGATATGCAGGTCGGTGTGACCGACGTTGCCAACGGAAATGACGACACAAAGATAGCTGGACAGGTGAATTGATATGGCAGCCGATATTCTTGTAGTTGATGACGAAGCGGATATCCGGGAGCTCGTAGCTGGTATTCTCAGCGATGAGGGTCATGAAACCCGTACCGCATTCGATGCGGACAGCGCGCTGGCGGCCATTGGTGATCGCGTACCGCGGCTGGTGTTTCTGGACATATGGCTTCAGGGCAGCCGTCTTGACGGTCTGGCTTTGCTGGATGAAATCAAGAAGCTGCATCCCGATCTGCCGGTGGTCATGATTTCCGGTCATGGCAATATCGAGACGGCGGTTTCCGCCATCCGGCGCGGCGCTTACGATTTCATCGAAAAGCCCTTCAAGGCAGATCGATTGATCCTCGTCGCGGAGCGTGCGCTGGAAACCTCCAAGCTGAAACGCGAAGTGTCCAATTTGCGCAAGCGCTCCGGCGAAAGCATGGAATTGATCGGCGCGTCTCTGGCGATGAGCCAGCTACGGCAGACCATCGAGCGTGTTGCGCCGACCAACAGCCGCATCATGATCACCGGCCCCTCGGGTGCCGGTAAGGAACTCACGGCCCGCGCCATTCACGCGCAATCGGCGCGTGCCAATGGACCGTTCGTGACCGTGAATGCAGCGACGATCACGCCGGAACGCATGGAGATCGAACTTTTCGGCACGGAAATGGATGGCGGCGAACGCAAAGTCGGCGCTTTGGAAGAAGCGCATGGCGGGATTCTCTATCTCGATGAAGTTGCCGACATGCCGCGCGAAACGCAGAACAAAATTCTGCGCGTGCTGGTGGACCAGCAGTTCGAGCGGGTGGGTGGCACCAAGCGCGTCAAGGTCGATGTGCGCATTATTTCATCCACGGCGCAAAATCTTGAAGGCATGATTGCCGAAGGCACATTCCGTGAAGATCTGTTCCATCGCCTGTCGGTTGTTCCCGTGCAGGTTCCGCCGCTTGCGGCACGGCGTGAAGATATTCCGGCGCTTGTCGAATATTTCATGATCCAGATTGCCGGGCAGGCGGGTATCAAGCCGCGCAAGATCGGTGCGGACGCCATGGCGGTGCTTCAGGCACATAGCTGGCCGGGCAATATCCGTCAGTTGCGCAACAATGTGGAGCGCCTGATGATTCTGGCGCGCGGCGACGATGTCGATGCGCCTGTAACTGCTGATCTGCTGCCTGCCGAAATTGGTGACACGCTGCCGCGCGCGCCAACGGAATCGGACCAGCACATCATGGCTCTGCCGCTGCGTGAAGCACGTGAGCGCTTTGAAAAGGAATATCTGATCGCCCAGATCAATCGTTTTGGCGGCAATATCTCACGCACCGCGGAATTTGTCGGCATGGAACGCTCGGCTCTTCATCGTAAATTGAAATCACTCGGCGTATAAGCATCTGGTGATTTTAAAAGCGGAGTAGCCATGCGGGTGATCGTATGCGGAGCGGGGCAGGTCGGCTATGGCATAGCCGAACGACTGGCCGCTGAGGAAAACGACGTTTCGGTTATTGATACGTCGGCACGTCACATCGAAATCGTGCGCGATACGCTGGATGTGCGCGGATTTGTTGGTCATGGGTCGCAGCCGGATGTGCTCGCTGCGGCTGGCGCCGACGAAGCGGATATGATCATCGCCGTTACGCTGTCTGACGAAGTGAATATGGTCGCCTGTCAGGTTGCCCATTCTGTGTTCAATGTCCCGACGAAGATTGCGCGCATCCGTGCCCAATCATACCTCAAGGCTGAATATCAGGACCTGTTTCTTCGCGAAAATCTGCCAATTGATGTGATCATTTCGCCAGAACTGGAAGTGGGCGAGGTGGTGCTGCGCCGTATCGCCTTGCAAGGTGCGACCGATGTTTTGCGCTTTGCCGATGATCGTGTCATCGGTCTCGCCATCGAATGCCTGGAAGAATGTCCGGTCATCAACACGCCGCTCAAGCAGTTGACCGATCTGTTTCCCGATCTGGCTGCAACGGTGGTGGGGGTGGTGCGCAATGAAAATCTGTTCATTCCGCGCTCGTCTGATGAGCTGAATGCGGGCGATCTTGCCTATGTTGTCACCACACGTGAGCAGGTGCGCCGAACCTTGTCGCTGTTCGGCCATGAAAAGCCGGAAGCGCGTCGCATCGTCATAGCGGGCGGCGGCAATATCGGACTTTATGTTGCCAAGGCTATCGAAGACCGGAAATGGCAAACCCGCGTCAAGATGATCGAAAGCGACCACGAGCGTGCTTTCACGATTGCCGATCAGTTGAAGCGAACCATGGTGCTGCATGGCAGCGCGCTGGACCAGGCACTACTGCAGGAAGCCGATATTCAGGATGCTGATCTGATGGTGGCGCTTACCAATCAGGATCAGGTGAATATTCTCTCCAGCATCATGGCGAAACGCCTTGGCTGCAAAAGCAATATGGCCCTGCTCAATACGGTCGCCTATCAGGATTTCACCCACATGGTGGGGATCGACGCCTATATCAATCCAAAGGCGGTGACGGTTTCCAAAATCCTCCAGCATGTGCGCCGTGGCCGTATCCGTGCGGTCTATAGCGTCTATCGCGATATGGCCGAAATCATCGAAGCCGAAGCGCTGGAAACATCGTCGCTCGTTGGCGCGCCATTGCGAGATCTGGATCTGCCTGTTGGATTGCGAATCGGTGCGATCTACCGGGACGGGCAGGTTATCCGGCCCAATGGCGATGTCCGCATCAAGCCAAAGGACCGGGTGGTTATTTTCGCCACGGCAGAGGCCGTCAAACATGTGGAACAGATGTTCCGCGTCAGCCTCGAATTTTTTTGACCATAGAATTCTGATATAGTTAATTAAATATGAGTGGTATAAGTCCTCGAGCTGCAATCTTGGGGGCATATATGGATATTTGTACCTTTTGGTACGGACCTCGCTTACGCGAAGTCGATCGGATTTGTCTTGCATCGATGGTGATGACAGGCCAGCGTGTTAAATTATTTTCTTACGCACCAATTGAAAATGTGCCGTCCGGCGTGGAATTGCATGATGCCAATGCGATTCTGCAGGAAAGCGCGTTCACACGGCTCGATCCTGGCTTTCCGGCTCTGCGTTCTTCAACAACCATTGTCCAGTTCAGCGATATTTTCCGCGTCATGCTGATGAAGCATAAGCAGGGCGTGTGGCTCGATACGGATGTTTTTCTTGTAAAGCAGTTCCATCCCGACCCGCAAAAGCCATATCTCGCGCGTGAAAACCGGTTTCGCGTTGGCGTATCGGCGCTTTATTTCCCATGGGACCATCCGATTATTGGCGAGTTCGAAGCCTATATGTCGGCGGCTTATTCCCTGCCGCGATGGCTGGGAGTGCGGCGCGGCACGCTGCGGCCGTTCTATTACCGAGCAATCGGCAAGGAAGTTACCCCTGCATCCATCGGCATTACGGTGTTTGGCAATGACGGCATTTCGCGACTTGCCCGCAAATACGGGATTTTCAAGAACGCGGCTCCGCAGGAGAATTTTTACTACTGGGTGGGCAAGGATGCGACCCGCATCTACGATCCGGCCTATGGTCTGGAGCCGCTCAATCATCCCGATTTCATTGGCTTCCATGTTCATAAAAAACACAAGGAAGTTGTTTCGCTGCAACCCGGCAGTTTTTACATGTGGATGAGGGATCAGGTTAAGCCTTTGCTGGAACACAATGATATTCTTGAGCTTTCAAAGGTAGGGTGACCGAAAGCCCTCAAGCTTGCCAGCAATATTTGACGCGTGTTCAACGAAATTGTCGGTTGCGCAAAGATTCCCATCCTGTTAACCGAAGCTAGAGGGCGAAGCAGTTGTCTTTCCACAGCAATTGCAGTTCTGTGCTGGCGCCTCGCGTTCCGGTGCTTGATTTATGCAAATGCGCATGCTCGTCTGGAGCATTTCCAGCAAAAGTGCGAAGCGGTTTTGCGTTCGGAAATGCGATAGGAAGAAGTTTCATTTCCAGCAAAAGTGTAAAACAGTTCTGCGTTTGGAAATGAGACAAAGAATAACTGCATATCCAGCAAAAGTGTGAGTTTGCTGGTCGATAATGCTTGAAAACAATGAGAGAGAGCGGGTTCACCGCTTTGATATATCGCGAACAGGCTGCTGATCGATTAAAGGAATAAAAACAATGGCTGAACGATCGCAAAATCTTCAAGACCTTTTTCTGAACTCCGTACGCAAACAGAAGATCTCGCTCACGATTTTTCTGATCAA
>JAEXXS010000040.1 GCA_023451915.1 Pseudomonadota bacterium
ATGGCTTCATCCGGGCCTTGAAGGAAAGCGGTGTGCGCATACCGGAAGATGTTTCCGTGATCGGCTTCGACAATCTGCCGCAAAGCGCGACCATGGAGCCGATGCTGACGACGGTTGACGTCTCCAAACGCAAGATCGGCAATCTGGCAGTGTCGATCCTGGACGATTTGATCAATGCGGCGGAAAAACAACCTGCGGTCAAGGTGCTGGTTGGCGCAGATCTCGTGGTCAGGCAGAGCGATTCGGTGCTGTCATCGCGCAAGAAGAAGCGTCCGCAGACGGAAGAAGCAGGCGAGTGACTGCATTCTTTCTTGGCAGCCCGGATTTTCTCGAAAACGGTTTTCGTTCTCGTTGCGCGGAAGATTATTTGTTTATAGCTTCGTTCTAACGACAAGTGGTTTTCCGCATCTCGGGCGCTGGCAGGATAATATTGCCGTTGAAGCGGCCATGGATGCGTTAAAGCTGCTCTGATCGGATTTAAAAGGGGAATTCGAATGACCAGACAGCCCAATTCCGTTGAAGCTCGCGATATCGCTTATCATTTCCATTCAAACACCAATGCCCGCCGTCATGAAGAAATCGGCCCGGTGGTGATTGAAAAGGGCGATGGCATCTACGTCGAAGACAATAACGGTAAGCGTTATATCGAAGCGATGGCGGGCTTGTGGAGCGTCGGCGTCGGCTTTTCCGAAAGGCGTCTGGCTGATGCCGCGCATAAGCAGATGTTGAAGCTGCCTTATTCGCACACGTTCACGCACCGCTCGCATCCCCCCGTCATCGAACTGGCTGAAAAGCTGATCAGCATCGCGCCTGTGCCGATGAGCAAGGTTTATTTCACCAATTCCGGCTCGGAAGCCAACGACACCATCATCAAGATGCTGTGGTTCCGCGCCAATGCCATGGGGCAGCCGCAGCGCACCAAGATCATCGGTCGCAAGCGCGGTTATCATGGTGTGACGATTGCTTCGGCGAGCGCAACCGGGCTGCCGGTCAATCACAACTCTTTCAATCTGCCGCTGCCGGGCTTCCTTCATACGACGTGCCCGCATTATTACCGCGATGCGCTATCCGGCGAGACGGTGGATGAATTCACCACGCGCCTTGCCAAGGAATTGGAGGACATAATCCTCGCCGAAGGGCCGGAAACGGTTGCAGCCTTCATCGGTGAGCCGGTGATGGGGGCAGGCGGCGTTGTCGTGCCGCCCGAAGGCTACTGGGAAAAGATTCAGGCCGTGCTGCAGAAATACGACATTCTGCTGATCGCCGACGAAGTGATCTGCGGTTTTGGCCGTACCGGCAACATGTTCGGTTCGCAGACCTACAACATGAAGCCGGATATCATGACGCTGTCGAAGCAGATTTCGTCGTCCTATCTGCCGATTTCGGCCTTCATGTTCAACGACCGCGTCTATCAGCCGGTGGCCGATGAAAGCGCGCGCCTGGGCGTGTTCGGTCATGGCTATACGGGATCGGGCCATCCGGTCGCAGCAGCCGTTGCAGTCGAAAACCTCAAGATCATCGAAGAACGCGATCTGGTCACCAATGCGCGTGAAACGGGCGCTTATATGCAGAAGCGCCTGCGCGAACTGGCCGATCATCCGCTGGTTGGCGAAGTGCGCGGCGTTGGCCTGATTGCGGCGCTTGAGCTTGTTGGCGACAAGGCCACCAAGGCGCCGCATGAAAAGGTCGGTGCGCTGGGCGGTCTTGCCAATGCGGCGATGTTCGGCAATGGCGTCATCACGCGCAATATGGGCGACGCGATTGCCTTCTGCCCGCCGATGATCATCACGCCTGCGCAGGTCGATGATGTTGTTGCAGCAACGAAGAAGTCGCTGGATGAAGTCGCGGCCTCGATCGGTCGCGGTTGATACGAACCTTCTTCACGGGACAAACAAAGACCCGCATCAGCGATGATGCGGGTCTTTGTTTTATGATGGAGAAGAACGGTTCTTTAATTGCCTGTTTGCAAGCGTTGAAAGATCAGATTGCCGATGGGTAAGGCTGATGTGGCCGCTGGAGACGGTGCATTGCAGACATGCAGCACACGTTTGGTCTGGTGGAATTTGAAGTCGTGAATGAGTTTGCCGTCCCGCGAAACGGCCTGCGCCCTTATCCCCGCCCGGTATGGTCGAAGGTCACTTTCCTCAAGGGAAGGGCAATATTTCCGGCATTTTTCCAGATAGCTCTTCTTGAACAGGCTATCCTTCATTTCTTCGAGACCAGACGAAAGATGAGCGGTGATCACCTTCCAGAAACCGGGAAAAGCCGCATAAGTCGCCATATCGCGGAGGCTGGCCGAGAATTTGGGATAGCCCTCCCGCGACAGGCCCAGAACGGCATTGGGGCCAACCGTCAGGCTGCCGTCAATCATCGGCGTCAGATGAATGCCGAGAAACGGCATTGAAGGGTCTGGCACCGGATAGATCATGCGTTCGACAAGCTTGTTCAATTCGGGCCGCAAGGCATAATATTCGCCGCGAAAAGGCACGATCTGGAAATCGATATCGACACCCGACCGGCGGGCAAGGCGGTCGGCTTGCAATCCGGCGCAGGCGATAACCTGCCTGCTTTCCCAAACCCTGCCGCCCGCATGAATGCGCGCGTCATCTGTCCGTTCTTCAATGCGGTCGACGCTGATATTGAACTCGATATCGCCGCCTGCGGCGCGAATGAGATCGGCCATGGCGCGGCAGACCGCGCGATAGTCGACAATACCGCTTTGCTCAACCAGCAAAGCGCCCAGTCCGGTTACGGCAGGTTCGAATTCGTGCAATTCGCCGCCGCTGAGACGGCGGCAGGTGATGCCGTTTGCGGCGGCATTCGTCTCAAGGGCTGCGAGACGCTGCACTTCCACATCGTTCGTCGCCACGACAAGCTTGCCGGGAACGCGATAGGCGATGTTGTTCTCGTCGCAAAACTGCTTCGTCATGCGCTCACCGGCGCGGCAAAGCTCCGCCTTGAAACTGCCGGGCTGGTAATAGATGCCCGCATGAATCACGCCGCTATTATGGCCGGTCTGATGCATCGCAACGGCGTTTTCCTTTTCAAGCACCAGAATGCGGGCTGAAGGCTCCTGCCTGACAATGGTAAGCGCCGTGGCAAGGCCGACAATGCCGCCACCAACGAGACAATAATCATACATGTGGGCGCTCGATATGTGCTGCATGATGCATCAAAACTACCTCCCATAAAGCCGGATATGCGTCAACGGCATTTAACAGCACTGTAGCTTCTGCCGCGCGGACGGATAGTCCTCCTTTGGGTGCAAAGCGCTCATTGCCAGCGGTGAGAATATTTTTTCTTTGCACGTAAAATTGGTATCCCGTTCCTCTACAACCGCTGCGCGTTGCTCGATCATTGTCGGTATTGGAAGCGCGTGAAGGCGAGGCATAAGGCTGGCGCTTCCGGGGTGATCAACAGCTTGAACGAGGCGTAAGATGACAATACTGACGAGACGTATTTTTCTGGCCGCTTCCACGGCTGTTATTGGGCTGGCGGCTGCGGGGGCAAGCTTGGCCGCCGATGTCAAAATCAATATCGGATATCAAACGGTGGTCGAGCCATCGAAGGTTCCGCAGGCTGATGGCGAATATGAAAAGGCGGCCAAGGCCGACATCAATTGGCGCAAGTTTGATTCAGGCGCGGATGTGATTGCGGCTGTGGCTTCCGGCGATATCGATATCGGCTATGTCGGCTCCAGCCCGCTGGCTGCTGCCGCGAGCCGCGAACTGCCGATTGAGACATTTTTTGTCGTGGGCCTGATCGGTGAGTCCGAGGCGCTGGTCGCGCGGGATGCCGCGTCCGTCAAGGACCTTGCGGGCAAGAAGGTTGCGGTGCCGTTTGTCTCGACCACGCATTACAGCCTGCTTGCCGCGCTCAAGCACGAGGGCGTGGACAGCAAGTCGGTTGAAATCCTCAATCTGCGTCCGCCGGAAATCGCTGCTGCTTTCGAGCGCGGCGACATTGACGCGGCTTATGTGTGGGATCCGGCGCTGGGCCAAATCAAGACCAAGGGGAAAGTCATTCTGGATTCGGCCAAGGTTGCCGAATGGGGTGCGCCGACCTTTGACGCATGGATCGTCCGCAAGGATTTTGCCAGTGCCCATCCGGCAGCGGTCCGGGATTTCGTGAAGGTGACCGGCAAGGCTTATGAGGCCTATAATTCCAAGCCGGATGCCTGGGATGCGAAATCGCCGCAAGCGGAAAAGATCGCGCGTCTGACCGGCGCGAAGCAGGAAGAAGTTCCAGCGCTCCTGAAGGGCTATGTCTATCCGTCGCTGAAGGATCAGGCCTCTGCCGACTATCTTGGCGGCGCAACCGTGAAGGCGATTGCCAACACGTCAGCCTTCCTGAAAGAGCAGGGCAAGATCGACAATGCACTGCCGGATTATGCACCTTACGTCACCACGAAATTTGTCACGGACGCGCTCGCCAGCAACTGATGGCGCGCGTTTCAGATGAAACATATCCCCTGTCCGCCGGGAATTCCGGCGGGCGGGGCATTTGCGGTAACAGGTAGGGCATATGAGCCAGCTCAAACTCAGTCAGATCAGCGTGCATTATGACGGCGCCGCAACACCGGCGCTCGACAACGTTTCGCTCGACGTTTCGGCGGGCGAATTCGTCGTGCTCACCGGGCGTTCGGGTTGCGGGAAAACGTCATTGCTGAATGTCGCTGCCGGACTGTTGCAGCCGCAAAGCGGCGCGGTGACGCGAAACGGTGTTCGTCTGCAAGGGGCAGGACAGGGCCGTGCGGTCGTATTTCAGCACGATGCGCTGTTTCCCTGGTTCAACACCCGCGACAATGTCGCCTTTGCCTTGCGGCTGAAAGCCATTCCCCAGAGCGAGCGACAACGCATCGCCGATGAATTGCTGGCGCAGGTTCGGTTGGAAGGGGCGGGCGACAAGGCGATATGGGAATTATCGGGTGGCATGCGCCAGCGTGTGGGATTGGCGCGGGCGCTGGCTTCGCAGCCGGATTTTCTGTTGATGGACGAGCCGCTGGGCGCGCTTGACGCGCTCACGCGTGAGCGCATGCAGACGCTGTTGCTCGACATATGGGGCAAAAGCGCGGCAGGCGTCCTGATGGTGACGCATGGCATTGAGGAGGCACTGCTGCTCGCAACCAGAATTGTCGTGATGTTGCCGCATCCAGGCCGGATCGAGCGCGTGTTCGATGTGAATTTCGGCAGGCGTTATCTGGCGGGTGAGCCGGTGCGGTCCATCAAAACGGACCCGGCATTCCTGCAAGCGCGGGGCGACCTGTCGGATGCCATATTCGAGGGAGAAGCAGCATGAGTGTTTCGACAGAAACGCGCAGCTATGAGGATATTGCGCAAAGCAAACCGGTGAGTTCCACGGATCTGCCCAGCCTTGGTTCGAGGCCTTCGGCGTCGCTATTTTCCGGCACGCGTGCG
>JAEXXS010000079.1 GCA_023451915.1 Pseudomonadota bacterium
CGGCATTCGACGAATGCGGACAGAAGGCGATCAAGGATCTGGCGGCCGCCGACAAGAGCGGATCGCTGCTCGGTTCCTTCTCGCAGTCGCACGCACAGCCGACCGCGATCAAGAATGCGATGTTCGATGTCATCACCCGCCAGTTCAACGGTCAGCTGACAGCGGATCAGGCGGTGGAAGAACTGAGCGCCGCCATCGACGTGGCGAAGTAAATAAGAAAGCCTCCCCCGAACATTTCGGGGGAGGCTTTTTCGTTACATTGGTTTTTTACGCCAGATCGAAACGGTCGGCGTTCATCACCTTGGTCCAGGCGGCAACGAAATCCTTCACGAACTTCTCCTTGCTGTCGTCCTGGGCGTAGACTTCCGCATAGGCGCGAAGGATCGAATTCGAACCGAAAACGAGATCGACGCGTGTTGCGGTGAACTTCGGCGCACCCGTCTTGCGGTCGCGGATTTCATAGAGGCCTTCGCCGGTTGGAACCCACGTATAGCGCATGTCGGTAAGCGTGACGAAGAAATCTGTCGTCAAAGCGCCGACCTTGTCGGTGAAGACACCATGCGAAGTGCCGCCGTGGTTGGTGCCAATGGCGCGCATGCCGCCGACAAGGACCGTCATTTCAGGGGCGGTGAGGCCCATGAGCTGTGCCCGGTCGAGGAGAAGTTCCTCAGCGCTGACCACAT
The DNA here is from genome assembly GCA_023451915.1 of Pseudomonadota bacterium. The sequence goes on from JAEXXS010000079.1 coordinate 684, forward strand.
AGTCCTGCTTCTGCCAGTTGCGGAAACCATCTGCCAGCGGTTCAAGCGGCGCGAAGCTTTCGGCATCGGTCTGATCGGCCCTTGCATCGCCGCGTCCCGGCGCGAATGGCACTTCAATGTCGAAACCTGCCGCCTTGGCTGCTTGTTCGACACCATAATTGCCAGCCAGCACGATCACATCGGCCAGACTTGCGCCGGACGCCGCTGCAATCGGTTCCAGAACCTGGAGAACACGGGCCAGACGTTCCGGCTCGTTGCCGGCCCAATCCTTCTGCGGAGAGAGACGAATGCGAGCGCCATTTGCGCCGCCCCGGAAATCCGAACCGCGATAGGTGCGGGCGCTGTCCCAGGCGGTGGAAACCAGATCGGAAACCGAAAGACCGGAAACGGCGATCTTGGCCTTGAGATCCTTCACGTCGTAATCGGTGCGGCCAGCCGGAACCGGGTCCTGCCAGATGAGGTCTTCGGTCGGCGCGTCCGGGCCGATGTAGCGGGTTTTCGGGCCCATGTCGCGATGGGTCAGCTTGAACCATGCGCGGGCAAACGCATCCGAGAACGCGTCGAAATCGTTCATGAAACGCTCGGAAATCGCCCGGTAGATCGGGTCGACCTTCAGCGCCATATCCGCATCGGTCATCATCGGGCTCAGTCGGATCGACGGGTCTTCCACGTCAACCGGCTTGTCCTGTTCGGCAATCGAAATGGGGGCCCACTGCGATGCGCCAGCCGGGCTTTTCACCAGATGCCAGTCGTGCTTGAACAGCATTTCGAAAAAGCCGTTGTCCCACTTGGTCGGTTCCGTGGTCCACGCGCCTTCAATGCCCGAAACCACAGTGTCGCGACCAATGCCGCGGCCTTTGGTGTTCATCCAGCCAAGCCCCTGATATTCAGGGCCTGCATCTTCGGGATCGGGGCTGAGATTGGCCGGGTCGCCATTGCCGTGGCTCTTGCCAATCGTATGGCCGCCTGCGGTCAGGGCCACGGTTTCCTCGTCGTTCATCCCCATGCGGGCAAAGGTTTCGCGCATTTGCGCGGCCGTCGCCAGCGGATCGGACTTGCCGTTGACGCCTTCCGGGTTGACGTAGATGAGGCCCATCTGGACCGCGGCAAGCGGATTATCCAGCGTGTTCGGCTTGGTCACGTCACCGTAACGGCCATCGCTTGGCGCCAGCCATTCCTTTTCATTGCCCCAATAGGTGTCCTTTTCGGGTGCAAAGATATCTTCGCGACCAAAGGCGAAGCCGAAGGTCTTGAGTCCGGCGACATCATAGGCAATCGTACCGGCGAGTGCGATCAGGTCGGCCCAGGAAAGCCGGTTGCCGTACTTCTTCTTGATCGGCCACAGCAGACGGCGGCCCTTATCGGTGTTGACGTTATCCGGCCAGGAATTGAGCGGAGCAAAACGCTGGTTGCCGGTGCTTGCGCCGCCGCGACCGTCGGCGGTGCGGTAGGAACCGGCGGCGTGCCAGGTCACGCGAGCCATCATGCCGACATAGCTGCCCCAGTCGGCAGGCCACCACTCCTGACTATCGGTCATGAGCGCGCGCAGATCGGCCTTGAGGGCTTCCACATCGAGCTTCTTCAGCTCTTCCTTATAGTTGAAGTCCTTGCCCAGCGGATTAGTCTTGGTGTCATGCTGATGCAGAATGTCGAGGTTCAGCGCATTGGGCCACCATTCCATGACAGAACTGCCAAGCGCGGTATTGCCGCCATGCATGACCGGACATTTACCGGCCGATTTCGTCTTAACGTCCATGATTGCTCTCCGATGGCTTTCCCAAAGATGGCTTTCGCTAGATTGAACGAGCGGCTGACACTGGCATGCCAAAGCGTCCGCTTCATGAAGACAGTCACTCCCGGTCCAACAGTCAGTATGGCTACGGTAATCAATGCAGTCCATAAATTCCAATTGTATATTCTAAAGGCTGCGATATGCTGCGCTTATGATTGGCCTCTCCATGAAGCACCTCCGCTACTTCGACTCGCTGGCGCGATTGAGCCATTTCGGGCGCGCGGCGGCGGCATGTTCCATCTCGCAACCGGCCCTGTCCTTGCAGATAAAGGAACTGGAAGACCTGATCGGCGCGCCTCTGGTGGAGCGCGGCGGCAGGCAAATCCGCCTGACGGGGCTCGGCGAAGAGTTTGCGGAACGGGTGCGCGGCATTCTGCGTTCGGTCGACGAGCTGGAAGAGCTGGCGCGGGCAGCGCATGGCCCTTTCACAGGACGCCTGCGTCTTGGCGTGATCCCGACCGTTGCGCCCTATCTGCTGCCGGAAGTGATCAAGACGCTGACTCAGCGTTATCCGGGGCTGGAGCCGCGCCCGCGTGAGGCCATCACCCAGAAGCTGATCGAAGACCTTTTGGAAGCCAGACTCGACGCAGCGATTGTCGCCTTGCCGATTTCCGAGCCGGCCTTGCAGGAAGTGCCTCTCTTTGAAGAGGAGTTCGTGCTGATGCGCCCGCTGGAAGATGCGGGCAAGCCGGTTCCAAGTGCGGAAAAACTGCATGAGATGCGGCTTCTTCTGCTGGAAGAAGGGCATTGTTTCCGCGATCAGGCGCTGTCCTTCTGCAATATTACCAATGCGCCGCCGCGCGAATTGATGGAAGGCAGTTCACTGTCGACCCTCGTGCAGATGGTGGGCGCTGGCATCGGCATCACGCTTGTGCCGGAGATGGCGGTCTATACGGAAACGCTTGCGGCAAATGTCTGCATGTTCCGGCTTGCCGAGCCGCGCCCGTCGCGAACCATCGGTCTGGTCTGGCGCAAGAGTAACCCACTGTCGTCCCAACTCAAGCAGATCGCCGAAATCGTTCGGGAAGTGGGGCTGCACCATCAGGACCGGATGCAGGCGTTGCTTCGTCACTGAGAGGGGCAGCTCAGCCATGCGTGACTGGGTGCGTGATTATATCACTGCTCAAAACTTGACCGACAACCTTGCCAGCCACCGATGTACAGCGGAGATAGGCCCGGTTCATGGAGACGCCGGGCAGGGGCTGTTCAAGGGCGTCGCGCGCATGAAACCCGTTTGCGTTATTCATGAGAAGCAACCGGCGGCTTTCCTGCGGGATGGAATAGCGAAATTTGTTTTCTGATATGGCCTTTATGATGTCGGCCACGACATGGTGGGATGGGGCATGCTCCTCGCCCACCTTCCCCTCACATTGGCCGCTCATGTAAGTTGTAATCGCGCCGTTTTGGTCCTGGCTGAAAATGGCCGCTTTGACGCGCTGCTCTATGACGATCACGTCATTCTGCCCATCTTCGTAGACAGCAGGATTGAGTTTGAAATAATAGTCCGTCGATAAGCCAACCTTTTTCACAAGCTCGGCTATACCGTCGATTTTACAAGTCGGCACCCAGTGGAAAAAGCCGCGTTCTTCAAAATTAATGGCGATGTTATAAAGCGCGATATAGTCGGGAACGGCCACGGTCTTCCCTGTGACGGAGCTGTCAGAGTGAAACTCCAGCCGACTTACAGGAGCTTGATCCTGCAAGCCGATGCGCTCCAGTTTCTGGCGGCTATCCGCAGAGGTTGTAAAGACCGAAAAAGGCGTTTGGTTCTTGCCATCACAAAGCGTTGGCATCAGCGCCTGAATAAGCGAGATACCCAACAAGGCTCCGGCAGTGGCGTCTAATGTGGCATCTTCAACGATGGATGGAATATCGACCGCAACGATCCCGATTTCGGGGCTATCCAACTGAAATTGCAGGTCTGTGATCAAATCCGCGAAGACATATGCTGCCTGACTTGCCAGATCCGCTGTCAGCTCTTTGTCGCGCAAGTCTGCGAGCGAAAGCATGATGCCGTTCTTCGTCAGATATTGATCGCAAAAATCAATTGCCGCTTCTAGACCGAGCGAAAAGATAACCGGCGTCTCAAAGTGTTTCGTCATAAAAGTCGCCTTTGCAATTGAAAAAATTAGGGGGTGAATTACCCCCTAATCTCAATGAAATACTTTTCACTTAGTTTAAGCAGATTTTTTATTATTTTTCTTTGCAAAGCCTGGGCAGTCGATAGCGTTGTCTGGTGCTGTCAGTGTCGAAGAAAGACCTTTTAATACATCTTTAAATTCGATTGCAGCAGTGCTTACAGAATTGCGTATGGTATGCATCGAACTTCTCCCAATTTTTAAAATTCGCCTTAATAGGAAGGCAGCTTATTATTGAT
>JAEXXS010000108.1 GCA_023451915.1 Pseudomonadota bacterium
AGCATGCAGCGGAAAGTCGCGAGCCCGCCCATGATGCACCGCGTGAACTGATCAAGGACGGTGATGTTACGCCAGCCATTTTCAAGATCATGATGGCCAATGTCGGCGAGCAGATCATCGCCGAGAAAAACTGGCTATCGGAGCTGGACGGCGTTATCGGCGATGGCGATCATGGCATCACGATGGAGATTGGCTGGAAGGCCGTGCAGCACGCGCTGGAAGACGCCCCGGAAGACGAAACCATCGAAGCTATATGCAAGCGCATGGCCAAGGCGTTTCTCGATGCGGTGGGCGCATCCTCGGGACCGCTTTACGCGACAGCATTCCTGCGCGCTGGCACTGCGGTCAGCAACCGGTTGAACCTTGATGGAGCGGGCATGGCCGACTGGCTGGCAGCGGCGTGTCAGGGCATTCGTGACCGGGGACGCGCGGAACCGGGTGACAAGACCATGATCGATGCATGGGTTCCCGCTGTTGCTGCCGCTACGGAGGCAGCAAAGCAGGGACGCTCGACACTGGATGTGCTTCTTGCTGCCCGTGACGGCGCGGAAGCCGGTATGAAATCGACAGCCGGGATGGAATCGCGCCGCGGTCGCTCCGCAAAACTCGGCGAGCGTTCCGTCGGCCATATCGATCCCGGCGCAGCATCGACATTTGTGACGCTGCGCGCCATGGCGGAAGCCTTGCAGGCCGCCGCGAAGAAGTAAGAAGTTGCTTGTTGTTGGGGCTGCTTAACGCGGCCCCTGCAACAAAGCCCGCGCTACGCCTTCATTGGTGACGAGGCGATTGACATAGCCGCCGCGCAATATGGCGCGGATGATCGGAATTTTATTGAGACCACCAGAAACAAGGACCGAGACAGGTTTGAGTTTCAGCTTATCCGGCGGCAGGGCAATGATTGAATCATTGAGAAAATGTTCGATCGGTCGCCCCTGAGCGTCGAGAAAGCAGCCCATGAATTCTCCGACGGCACCAAGTTTCAGCACCGCATCGAGATTATCTTTGACAACCCGGATATGTGTCAGGGACGTTTCTTGCGTCAGCGGCCCGCATGAAACAATCCCGATATCTGCAATTTCGGTTCTCGCCAGAACATCGGTCAACTCATCATTGAGCAGCAACGCATTGCGGCTTTCCGGGTTTGCGCAATAGATCGGCGCGGTCAGATAGTGACATTCCACGCCCAAAGCACGGGCAAAATCAGTTGCGACTTCAAATGTGTTTGTCGCCGAACCGCTAGTGACGCCGCCAGTCAGTCCGACAACCCAGCTCTCCGGCTTCGGACGCAGATGAAGCCTGCGAACCGCAAAGCTCAAGGTTCTGCCAGAGCCGATCCCGACGCCCATGTCGCGACCTTCGATCAGTTCCGACGCCATCGTGCCTGCGGCTTCGCCGATAACCCGCTTTTGCTCGATATAATCGTCGAGATCGGGCACGACGACTGCTTCGACCAGATCGTATCGCGCCGCAACCTTCTCGGCTAGCTCGATGCAGTCGGTCAGTGGCAGGTTAACGTTGACCTGCACCTGGCCTGAGTCGCGCACATGCCCGATGATCTTGTTGACCTTGAGCCGGGTGATGTTCATTCGCTGCGCAATTTCCTGCTGCGTCTGCCCACCGATAAAATAGAGCCAGGCAACGCGCGCGCGCTCCAACTCATCATCCAGCGATCCGAAATCCTCGTTCATTTCCGTGCCTTGCACAATTGCGCGCGCCTTCAGCTGCGATCTTTCTCGAAACAGTATCTCCACTCATAGCAGGCATATCAATGCTGGCAACCGGCCAGTTTCACAAAGGCAGGATGCTTGTTCCGGCATGGGTTGGAACATGGCTTCATTCGAGGGCCGCGTCCGGCGCAATGGGGCGGCGACTCGCTTTACAACATGATGCGGCCCGGAATTTCCGAAACGGGTCATGTTGGCGAAACGTAAAGATTACAAGGAGATGGCTTATTGCCAACGATCACGAAATAAAAAAATTGAAAACAAAATCACATTTAAATCGTTATAATGTTATAGCCACGTTGTTAATATCTCAAGATGATGTTAGTGGGCTGAGGCCTGCTGAACTTTCTCACGAATATGCGTGCGGCAGGCAAAAATCAGTGATTGGCAGGGAGTTTGCCGCCATGAGTTTCGCCTCGCCCGTATCGGACATGCTGCAACGGGCAAATTGCATCGAAGACGAGTTGATGGGCATGAACGGTCTCAGTGCTTCCGCGCCTACCGATGTGCTTCACGAAAAATTCGGCATCCCCGTCGATGGCATCGTTACTCAAGCGAAATTCCTTCTAGAGCAGGGTAAATAATCATGGCTGGCAATTTTGCGCCGCTGGTTCTGGCTGGCGATAATGACCGCATCGAGGCTGATACCGTTGGAGATTATCTCGATGGCTGGGCCGGGCAAGACGCTCTGCGACTGGCGACGGCCAATGCAATCAAGGCTATTCTGGCCGGGTCGAGCAGGCTTGCCGGGCGCATTGCACGTGGTTCGTTGCCGGGTGATCCGGGCAAGCTTGTCGGTATCAACAGCGATCAGGATCAGCAGAAAAGCATCGATGTCGGTTCGCATAATCTGTTCGTCGATCTGCTGATCGAAGCCGGTGCGGCCTCCGTTTTATCGGAAGAAGCCGATCTGCCTATTGCGGGCAAAGCGGATGGTCTGATTGCGGTCGCCATCGACCCGCTTGACGGTTCGGGCAATGTCGGTCTCGGCGCACCGCTTGGCACGATCTTCTCGTTTTTCCCCGCTGATACGGACGAACCGTTCCTGCAACCGGGCAGCAGGCAGATTGCAGCGGGCTATGTGTCCTACGGCAATTCGGTCGATCTCTGCTTTTCGGTTGGCGATGGCGTGATTTTCGCCACTTTCGATCCGGAAAGCGATATTTTCC
>JAEXXS010000129.1 GCA_023451915.1 Pseudomonadota bacterium
CAGCGCCAATCAGCGTGTGATGCTTCATCGTCGCGTCTCCCTACCAGCTGCCCGAGGCGCCGCCGCCACCCGATGAACCGCCGCCTCCGCCAAAGCCGCCGCCACCACCGCCGGATGACCAGCCACCACCGCCGCCCCAGCCGCCGCCGCGCCCGCTGGAGCCGCCGCTTGAATTGGTGTTGATCGTCATGCCCAGCCATTCATAGCGACCGGGACCGATCTTGCGTCCGAAGATCGGGGCAAGCACGGCGAAGCCAAAACCGCCGAAGAAGATCAGGCACCAGAAGGCGATGAAGATGACGGCAACCCAATCCACATCGTCCGAACTGGTTTGCGCATTGCGCTTGGCGCGCGCTTCAAGTTCGGCGGCGTCGCCGGAGAGAACCGAGAGAATGCCGTCCACACCCTGCACGATACCGCCGCTATAATCGCCAGTGCGAAAGGCGGGAATGATGGTGCCGTTGATAATGATGCTCGACAGCGCATCCGTCATGGTGCCCTCAAGCCCGTAGCCGACTTCGATGCGCACCTTGCGATCGTTCGGCGCGACGACGAGGAGGATACCGTTGTTTTCCTGCTTCTGACCAAGCGCCCAGCTGCGGAACAGCCGGTTTGAATAGGATTCAATGTCCTCGCCATTGAGGCTCGGCACCGTCACCACCACCACCTGATCGGACGACTTGGCTTCAAAATCCGCCAGTTTCTGGGTCAGTTGCTGCCGATCTGCGGGATCGATGATGCCGGCATTGTCCACGATGCGACCGGTGAGCGCCGGTGTCTGCTTTGCGGTATCCTGTGCATAGGCAACCGAGGTCGGCTGCAGCGTCAGGACAGCGGAAAACAGCAGAACGATGAACGCAAACAGGTATCGCGGCCAGTGAAGGCCGCGATGGTCACGCGAAAATGCTGCGCCCGCTGCCACGGAAGCGACCGTCAGTTAAACTTGACTTGCGGCGCTGCCTGGCTGCCAGCATCGGCGCTGAATGTCTGCATCGGCTGGGCGTCGCGATACCAGATCCAGGTCCAGATCATGGTTGGCATGGTCCGCAGTGTGGTGTTGTAGACGCGAACCGCTTCGATATAGTCGCGGCGCGCCACGGCGATGCGGTTTTCCGTGCCTTCCAGCTGCGATTGCAGCGCGAGGAAGTTCTGATTGGCCTTGAGGTCTGGATAGCGCTCGACCACCACCATCAGGCGCGACAGGGCGCTGGTGAGATTCGCCTGATTGTCCTGGAACTGCTTGAAGAGTTCAGGATTGTTGAGCGTTTCCGGCGTGATCTGAACTTGCGTCGCCTTGGCGCGCGCATCGATCACTGCTTGCAGCGTATCCTTTTCATGAGCGGCATAGCCCTTCACGGTTTCAACGAGATTGGGCACCAGATCGGCGCGGCGCTGGTACTGGTTCTGCACCTCGCTCCAGGCGGCCTTGGCCTTTTCCTCATTGGTCGGAATCGTGTTGAAACCGCATGCGGAAAGCAGCGGAACAAGAACGGCAAGACCAAGAGCAATGAAAATACGGCGGAAAGAAAAAGAAGAGGCAACCGTCGCAGCCGACATGGGTTTCTCCTGAAAAAGGACGCTTTTCCAAGCGCCCGAACACGGATGTCGTAGCCCGAATATTCGCAATCACGCAAATGCGAGCCGTCAAATCAATAAGATAGCGTAATTTCGCGCCTCGTCCAGTCCGTTTGGTGAGACTATGCCATGCATGTCACCTCTATGTTGACTTAGTCAACATTTTGAATATTGATAGAGTCAACATGGGGAGACGCCGCGCCACGGCGTATAGAGCGATGACGAAACTGGAAAACCGGGAAGACATTGGCGCATTGCGCGCTTTCAATCGTGTCTATACGCGCCGTCTCGGCCTGTTGAACGCGCATCTCGACAAAAGCCCGTTCACCTTGACCGAGGCGCGTATTCTTTACGAAATCGCGCACCGTTCCGCGCCGACAGCGGCCGATATCATGCGAGCGCTGGGTCTTGATCGGGGCCAGCTGAGCAGGACATTGAAGCGCTTCACCGAACGCGGACTGATCGAGACGGAGCGGCACCCGGAAGGCGGTCGCAGCCGTCCCATTCTGCTCACCGAAGCTGGCCGCAAGACGTTCAGCGCTCTGGAGCGCAATACTTGCGAGGCCGTGGGCGAACTTCTGGATGGTTTACATCCCGACCGCCGCCGCGATCTGCTGACGGCAGCCGGGGCGATCATGCTCGTTTTCGATGAAAGACAAAGCGGGCAAGTGTTCTTGCGTGATCTCAAAGCCGGTGATCTCGGCTGGATCATTCATCGCCAGGCTGTTCTCTATACCGGAGAATATGGCTGGAACAATGATTACGAAGCGCTCGTCGCCCGCATTCTTGCCGATTTCAAGGAGACCTTCGATCCAGCCCATGATGCAGCATGGGTAGCGGAAATCGACGGTCGCATCGTGGGATCGGTCTTTCTGGTGAGGGGCGACCAGCCCCGGCTCGGCAAGCTGCGTCTCCTCTATGTCGAACCGGACGCGCGGGGCGCTGGCGTGGGCGCAAAACTCGTCAATGCCTGCATCGAGCGCGCGCGAGCGGTCGGCGACGAACGCCTCACCCTCTGGACGAATAGTGTTCTGACGGCTGCACGGCGTCTTTATGAGCGCGCCGGGTTCAGGCTTGTCGATGAAGCGCCGCACCATTCCTTCGGTGTCGATCTGATCGGCCAGACGTGGGAACTGGACCTCAAGGCAAGTCTCCCGGACAAATGAAGGCCGGTGCATAAAAGAAAAGCGGCGGATTGCTCCGCCGCTTTCTCAAAACGCAAATTGCGCGAAAGATTATTCGCTTGCAGCAGCTTCTTCAGCCGGAGCGGCTGCAGCCGCAGCGGCTTCTGCAGCCTTGGCAGCAGCTTCTTCTTCAGCCTGCTTGGCCAGAGCCAGACGCTCCTGAGCCTTCTTGCCCGGCTCACCCTTGGTCGGGTTGCTGCGGGCCGGACGCTTGGCAATGCCAGCCTGGTCGAGGAAACGCAGAACGCGATCGGTCGGCTGTGCGCCCTGAGCAATCCAATGCTGGATGCGGTCGGCGTCGAGCTTTACGCGTTCGGCGTCCTTGGCCAGCATCGGGTTCCATGCGCCAACGGTTTCGATGAAACGGCCGTCACGCGGGCTGCGGACGTCGGCAACAACGACGTGGTAGTAAGGACGCTTCTTGGAGCCAGCGCGGGCGAGACGAATCTTGAGGGACATTTTTTCTTCCTTTAGACAGTTAAGTTCTGCCCATATGGGCAATGGATCGAGCCGTTACCGGCTATTCATTTTCCGCTGTGGTTGGCAGCGGCATGCTCGTGATGCCGGATGACTTCCTTCACGATGAAGTTCAGGAATTTTTCGGCGAAATCGGGGTCGAGATGGGCATCGACAGCCAGAGCGCGCAAACGCTCGACCTGACGCTTTTCGCGAGCCGGGTCAGCCGGGGCGAGGCCCCGTTCGGCCTTCAGCACGCCCACTGCCTTTGTGCAGCGGAAGCGTTCGGCCAGCATATGGATCAGCGCCGCATCGATATTGTCGATGGAGGCACGCAGGGACAGAAGTTCGGCGGGTACAGTGTTCTGTTCGTCGCTCATAATGCTCACTTCTTCTTCGGCAGACCTGGAAGGCCGCCACCGAGACCGGGAAGCTTGGGGCCGCCCAAACCGGGGAGACCGCCGCCCGAAAGCCCAGGCAAGCCGCCGCCTTTCGTCAGACCAGCTGCTTCCGCCTGCTTGGCCAGCGCTTCAAGCTGCTTCGGGTCCATCTTCGACAGATCCGGCATGCCCCCGAGACCGCCCATGCCGCCCCCAAGACCGCCAAGGCCCATCTTGCTGGCAAGACCGCCCATCATCTGCTTCATCATTCCGCCCTTGCCCTTGCCCATGACTTTCATCATGTCGGCCATCTGGCGGTGCATCTTGAGAAGCTTGTTGATATCGGCGGCGTTGGTGCCCGAGCCCTTGGCAATGCGCTGCTTGCGGCTGTGCTTCAGAAGGTCCGGATTGGCGCGCTCGGCCTTGGTCATGGAACCGATAATGGCGAGCTGACGGTCGAACACCTTGTCGTCAAGACCGGCTGCGGCGACCTGATCCTTCATCTTGCCCATGCCGGGCATCATGCCCATGATGCCGCCCATGCCGCCGAGCTTCTTCATCTGGCCCAGCTGGTCGGCGAGATCGTTGAGATCGAACTTGCCGGACTGCATCTTCTTGGCCATCGCCGCGGCTTTTTCCGCGTCGATGTTTTCTGCAGCCTTTTCCACGAGCGAAACAATGTCGCCCATGCCGAGAATGCGGTCGGCGATGCGCTTCGGATAGAACTCCTCAAGCGCATCCATTTTTTCGCCGGTGGCGATCAGCTTGATCGGCTTGCCGGTGATGGCGCGCATCGAAAGGGCTGCACCGCCGCGACCGTCACCGTCCATACGGGTCAGAACGATACCGGTAATGCCGACGCGTTCATCGAAATTGCGCGCCAGATTGACGGCGTCCTGACCAGTCAGGCTGTCGGCGACGAGCAGAATTTCATGCGGATTGGCGGCTTTGCGGATATCCGCCATTTCCACCATCAGCGGCTCGTCGATATGCGTGCGACCGGCGGTATCGAGAATGACGACATCATGCGCGCCAAGCTTGGCGGCCTGAACGGCGCGTCTGGCGATTTCAACCGGCGACTGACCGGCGATGATCGGCAGCGTGTCGACGCTGGTCTGGATGCCTAGCTGACGAAGCTGCTCCTGCGCAGCCGGACGGCGCGTATCGAGCGAGGCCATCAGCACTTTCTTGCGCTGGCGCTCGGTCAGGCGCTTGGCGATCTTGCCGGTGGTCGTCGTCTTACCCGAACCTTGCAAGCCGACCATCATGATAACGACCGGAGCCGGTGCGTTGAGATCGATGGAGACGCCTTCGGTGCCGAGCATTTCGATAAGTTCGTCATGGACGATCTTAACGACCATCTGGCCGGGCTTGATGCTTTTGAGAATTTCCGCTCCGACGGCCTTTTCACGAACGCGGTCGGTGAAGGAGCGAACCACTTCCAGCGAAACGTCGGCTTCGATCAGCGCACGACGCACTTCGCGCAGCGCTGCCGTCACGTCGCTTTCAGAGAGAGCGCCGCGTCCGGTGAGGCCGTTCAGAATGGAGCCAAGACGCTCCTGAAGTGATTCAAACATCAAGTTTCCTTTTAATCCGAGAGGAGGCTTAAGGCTTCGTCAGGGATAGATCGTTCTTTGATCAGACCAGTTCAAGAAGCCACAAAGCGATACAGCACCCGAGGGCGCATCGCGCTGTCGGATGTGGACCTCCGGGATCGCTTTATACCATAATGGGTCCCGGTCGGTGGCTCGCGTTCTGAAGATCGCGGATAGATTGGAGGGTGGATTAGGCGTCGAAGAGCCGAATGTCAAGCAAAACTCGGGTAAATTGCCGTTCTTTCACCCAATTTAGCGCATATCCGCCGATGACAATACAGTGTGGGAATGGCAAATTCCCGCATAAGGCGAATCAATTTCGCGAACCAGTTCATGAGCTGATCACTTCACAAGGAGAAAAGAATGGCGTTGACTGCCAAGGGCCGGATTTGGGCGGCGACAGTTCTTGCAGCGGGCATGTTTGCAGGTGCAGGTGCGGCGGAAGCTGCACAATGCGGCAATAATGCTGCCGGTTACAATGCGTGGCTGCAGCAGACCTTGAAGGAAGCGCCATCGCGCGGCATTGGCAAGGCGGGCGTCAGCGCGCTGGCCAACACCAAATATGCGCAGGCCACCATCAATGCCGACCGCAATCAGAAGAGCTTCAAGCTCTCTTTCGAAGACTTCATGAAGAAGCGCGGCGCGGATACAATCATCAAGCGCGGCAAGGCCATGAAGGCGCAAAATGCGGCTCTCTTCGCCAATATCGAAAAGCGTTATGGCGTTCCTGCCGGTCCGCTGATCGCGATCTGGGGCATGGAAACCGGCTTCGGCAACTATCTGGGCAAGCAGAACACGATTTCAGCCGTTGCGACGCTGGCCTATGACTGCCGTCGTTCGGAATATTTCACCGGTCAGCTCTATGCTGCTCTCAAGCTGGTCGATCAGGGCGATCTCAGCCCGCAGGCTGTCGGCGCCATGCATGGCGAAATCGGTCAGACCCAGTTCATGCCGGCAAACGTCCTGAAATACGGCGTCAGCGGTTCTGGCAGCGCCCATTTCGACCTGAAGAACAAGGCGGACGCACTTCATTCCACCGCCAACTTCCTGGTCGGCCACGGCTGGAGCCGTGGTGCAGGCTACCAGCCGGGCGAGCCGAATTACGGTGCAATCCAGGGCTGGAATGCAGCGCAGGTCTATCAGCGCGCCATAGCCGTCATGGGCAAGGCCATCGACGGGAATTAACAGAAATGACGGAGCGCTGCTGAAGCGCTCCTAGGTTCTGGACGCAAAAAAGCCCCGGTCGGACCGGGGCTTTTTATTGCCGTCTGGCAGGAATTACAAAATCGGTTCGCCAGCTTCAGGGCGTTTGAAATCGCCCGTCTGGTGATCCATCACCCAAAGCTCACCGGTCGAAATATCGAACCATGCGCCATGCAGGCTGAGCCGGCCCTTCTTCTCCAGAATATCGACGCAGGGGAACGTGCGCAGATTATTCAGCGAATAGCGGATCGAGATGCGTTCCAGCGCCGTCTGACGCTCGGTCGGCGTCATCAGGCTGTTGCCGCTGACGGCTTCAGCCGCAGGTGCAATCAGGCTCATCCACTTGCCGATGAAATCACCGGGCGACAGCGGCGCGCTTTCCGTATCAAGCGCTGCCTTGATGCCGCCGCATCGTCCATGACCCATGACGACGATGTGCTTCACCTTGAGGCTTTGCACCGCAAATTCCAGCGCAGCCGATGCCGCATGGAACTCGCCGTCGGGCTCGTAGGGGGGGATGAGATTGGCGACATTGCGCAGGACGAAGATTTCGCCGGGCGCAGAGTTGAAGATTGTTTCGGGAGCAGCGCGGGAATCGCAGCAGGCAATAACCAGAGTTTCCGGTGATTGTCCTTTTTCCGCCAGTTCGCGATAACGCGCGGTTTCCCGCGCGAAATGCTCCGTCATGAAGGTTCTGTAACCCGAGAGGAGTGTATCCGGAAGATCAGCCATGTCGTTCCAATATCCCTAACGAAAATCGAGATCAATCAAAATGATCGTGTCACAGAAGGTCGCTGACGCTTCAGGCGCGCAATCCCTTGGTCGGGTGTACGAGACGGCGCGTCTGCACCATGGCCATCGGCGAGGCGAGGCTGGAGGCGTCGGCTTCCAGCATCAACTCGTCCGCACCGCGTTTTGCCGACCGCGCCATGATTTCGAACACGGCGGCGGTGGTGCTTTGCAGGGTCTTTTCTTCCGACTGCCCGGCAAGGCGGCGCGCCAGAAACACAGCCGAGGTCAGATCGCCAAGCCCGTTGGTCGGACCATCCACGCGGCGATGTTCAGCCATCAGCGCCATGGTTGGCGTCAGCAATATATTGCCGATGCTGCCCGCCATTAGCGGGAAGGCGGAGGTGACCAGCATGGTGGCCGGTCCAGCGTCGAGTGCTGCTTCCATCAGCGATTTATTGTCTTCAAGCGGTACGCCAGTCAGCCAGGATAGTTCAAACCGGTTAGGCGTGGCGATATCGGCAAGCGGCATCAGCTTGTCGCGAATGCCGACGGCGGTTGCCTCGGGCACATAGAGGCCTTTCTCGTCACCGATCACCGGGTCACAGAGATAGACAGCGTTCGGATTGCGCGCCTTGACACCCTTGACCAGTTCGGCGACGGCTGCCGCCTGTTCCGGGTGGCCAAGATAGCCGGTCAGGATAGCGCCGACTTCACCCAACCATGGTGCGCGCTGAAGATCCTGCATCAGGCGCAGAAACTCTTCCGGCGGCGGCACGATGCGCCCGGCGGGGCCATGGCCGGGGTGCCAGGGCAGGACCACCGTTGGCACGGCCCAGACGGGAAAGCCTAGCGTTTCCAATGCGAAGACGGCGGCCCGGTTGCCCACCGAACCGCGCACGACATGGCTTGAAATGACAATAACGGTTGTCGCGTCCGAAGGCGCAGAAAGCGTCATGTTAGACCTAGCTTTGCATGAGATAAAGGACGAGCCAGACGATAATCGCCAGCGTGATGAGAAGGCCAAGCGTCCGCCCGATGCGGGTGGCCCAAAGTTCGATGCGGTCGTTTTCCGGCGCGTCTCCGGCGGCAAGGTGCGTGGCGGTGCGGGCAAAGCTGCGACGGACGATACCATCCGCGCCGGTCTGTTCGCGTTCCAGCCGATCCAGAATGCGGCGCGCTTCTTCCTGGCGCTCGCGTCCCGGACCGCCGGCATCTTCGCCTATGCCAGCCTGCTGGCGCTCACCCATGATCTGCCTGCCTTGCCGAAGTGACTCATATTCCCGCAACCGGGCTTAGCATCATGCCTTCAAGGTGGTTCTGCAAGCGGAATAGTTGTGTTCTATGTGAGCTTCACGACAAGCTTGCCAAAATTTCCGCCGTCGAGCATGGAAATGAAGGCCTGAGGCGCATTTTCGAGCCCTTCTACAATGTCTTCGCGATAGCGGATTTGTCCATCGGCAATCCATTTTGCCATATCGTGATAAAAGGCCGGGCGCTGGTCGGCAAAGTCGCGCTGGATGAAGCCGCGAATGGTCAGGCTTTTGGAGAGGATATCGCGCATCAGCACGGGCAGACGGTCGGGACCGTCGAAGGGGCCGCTCTGGTTATATTGCGCGATGAGCCCGCAAACCGGTACTCGCGCAAACTGGTTGAGAAGTGGAAACACAGCCTCAAAGACCTTGCCGCCGACATTTTCGAAATAGACGTCGATGCCGTCCGGGCAGGCATTTGCCAATTCCTGCGCGAAGTTGGGGCTGCGATGGTCAACGGCGACGTCGAAACCGAATTCGCCAATCAGCGCTTTGCATTTGTCCGCGCCGCCCGCAATGCCGACGGCCCGTGCGCCTTTCAGCTTGGCAATCTGGCCGACTGCGGAGCCAACCGGACCCGTAGCCGCCGCAACGACCACCGTTTCGCCTTCCTTGGGTTTACCGATCGTCAGCAGACCGGAATAGGCGGTGAAGCCCGGCATGCCGAGGACGCCGAGCGCCGTGGTCAGCGGCGCTTGTTCAGGATCAAGCTTGCGCAAGGTTGAGGCGTCTGCCACCGCATAGCTCTGCCAGCCCGAATGGGACAAGACGAAGTCGCCCGGCGCGAAGCCCGCACTTCGGCTTTCCACCACTTCGCCCACCGTGCCGCCTTCCATGACTGCACCGATTGCCACCGGAGCGGCGTAGGATTTGGCGGCGCTCATGCGGCCGCGCATATAGGGGTCGAGCGAAAGATAGCGCAGCTTCAAAAGCACTTCGCCTTCGCCAGCAGTGGGAACAGCCGCTTCTTCCAGCCGGAAGTTTTCTGCCGTGGGGCGTCCGTCCGGACGCGATGCGAGCACGATGCGCTGGTTGATCTTTTCGCCCATGGGATAAACTCCGCTCGTAATAGTTGTTTGCAGATTCTAACGGTCTTGGTTCGATCCGGTTCCAAGCCGCAAGTTTGATGGGAATCTTTCTAGACGTAGCTGCCGAGTGCCACGCGGCTGAACTGCCAGTTGACTTCCGGCAGTTCGGATGCCGGGAACGACAGCACGATCTGCTTGGATGTGACAGGCCCGCGAAAACCGGCGAAGAAGATTGTATCTTCGAGCTGCGGCGCGACTTCGAAACAGGAGAAAACCCAGGTGTCGTCGCGGTCGGCAGACAGGACGATCAGGCCGTTTTCGTCGTATGAGATATCGACCGACGGATGCAGATGGAACCGCACCGCAATATTGTCGCGTCCATTGGATTTCAGCGGTCGCCCGTCGCCGCGATAGAAGCGGTCTGCGCCCTGAATGACGCTGCCATTATGCGAGAGCACGAGGCGGCGCTCATGATAAATGCCGAACAGCCGCGCATAGCCGTCATGGCTTGCCACAAAACCCTGACGGCCCATTTCCTCGATGCGGTCACGCTGTACGCGCGTCGGCCCGGCGATGATGGGCGTGCCGATCATGTTGGAAAGGCCCGCGTTGAGGCTGAACCGGCACGACGATGTGTCGTTGATAGTTGCTGTCGAATGGGCAGCCGTCGAACGTCCCAATGGACGAAATTCCGGCGGGCCGAAACGGTCGATGCCGGAATTGACGATATAGCGCTGGCGTCCGGAGGACATTTCGAAGGCGAGGCAGCCCGCATGGGCGTCCCGCGAAGCCGTGACCGGCGGCGGCAGGCCCGTATCGGCAATAATGGTCGTCGATCCCATCGAAAGACGTTCATAGCCGGAATAGGGCGCGTGGGTCAGCGGTGAACCAGCGGTTTCATCATGGCGCAGCACGGATATGATGCGTTCCGGCATGGTCGGGCCGACGCCGTTAAACAGCGCCAGGCTGCCATCCTGATGACGGAAGAAGCGCAATGCGGGCAGCATGCGCTCAACTGCCTCGATCAGGGCCTTTGGCGGCGATTCTGTGCCATTGGCATAGGTTTGGCGCAGCGGCAGAAGATCGGCCAGCAGTTCCAGAACCGTAACCGGATTGCGCGAAATATGCCCGCCATCGGGCAAAATCTGGCGCTTCAGCTCATATTCGAGATTGCGCCGGGCCGCACGTGCGGTTGGCGGCGAGACCGGCAATGCAAGCGCGGCAAAAGCCAGTGCGATGCGCGCGCGCAGCCGCTCTTCGCCGTCGTCCATCGCGCCCGCCACCGTGCGCAGATAGCGCACCTGCATGGCGAGAGACCGCATAAATTTGCGATAAGCGGGCATTTCCGCGCCTGAAAGGATCAGGTTGGAATGCTGCAACCAGGCGATAATGCGCTGCGCCGTCACTTCCGGCGCCCAGGCGAGACCGCCGATGCGCCTGCCGAACATGCGCATCCAGTCATCGACAAGCGCCCGCGCATTGGCAGTCGCCAGTTCGCTGTTGGCGCTCTTCAGATGACGCAGCCAGCCGAAGCTCTGCAACGCTGCTTCCCATTCGGGTGTCGGCGGCTCGACGGCAAAGGGCGAAAGCCCGCCGGTTTCGACAAGGCGGCCCGCAAGGGCAAAGCGTCCGTGGTAGAATTCCTGCGCCAGCTGCGGGTCGGCGACGCGCAGATCCGGCGGTGCAATCAGGATACGGTCAGGCGTAAAGCCGGTGAAGCGCCAGCTGTAAAGCGGCCCCATACGCAGGCGGCGGCTGAACTTGCGCCACGCCTGTGCAACGGCCAGTCCCCAAAGGTGAGGGGTTTCGCTCAGCGCGACTGCCACCC